>JAISXQ010000246.1 GCA_031270425.1 Prevotellaceae bacterium
ATGATAATGGACGCTTCCGTTGGCGAAATCGAAAATTTCCTGAACGGAGAACGCGAAAATTTCAAGTTGAAAGGCATTGACGAACCCGACGTACTGCTGTGGTTTCTGTGGACGATACAACAATATGCCGCTACGGTTTCGCTGAAAGATGCCGCGGGACGTTTCGGCGGCATCGCAACGCAAATCATCTCTTTTATCCGCAAGCACAACCATCCCAGACTTTTCCTGCATTCAAACGGCTTGCTGCACGTCGATGGAAGAACGAAGCCGGCAACCTGGATGAACGCGCTCGAAAACGACCGCCCGATAACGCCAAGAACAGGTTATGTAGTTGAAATAAACGCCCTTTGGTACAATGCGCTGAAATTTACCGCAGAACTGGAACGGGAAAACGGCAACGAACACGCAGCCGACTTGCTTGACTATCAGGCGGAAATGTCGCGCGAAGAATTTGTCCGAACATTTTGGAACGGAAGCTATTTGTGCGATTATGTGGACGGAGCTTACAACGATTGGGAAGTGCGCCCCAACATGATATTCGCGGTCGGGCTGCCCTATTCCCCATTGGATAAAAAACAGCAAAAGGCTGTTATTGATATTGTTACCCGCGAATTGCTTACGCCCAAAGGCTTACGCACGTTAAGCCCCAAAAGCGGATTTTACCGTCCGGTTTACATAGGAGGGCAGCTGGAGCGCGACCGGAACTACCACAACGGTCCTGTATGGCCCTGGACTTTCGGAGCTTTTGCTTCCGCATACATACGGATACACGGCGAAAGCGGTTACGCCTTTATAAAGCGGATGCTTATAGGTTTTGAAGCTGAAATGACGGAACTCGGCATTGGAACGCTTAACGAACTTTACGACGGCAATCCGCCGTTCAAAGGGCATGGAGGCGTGTCGTTTGCCATGAGCGTGGCGGAAGTATTGCGAGCAATGGATATGACGAAGGATAAATAAAAAGTTAAAAAGATGAAAGCGTTAATGTTGGGTTGGGAATTTCCGCCGCATATTTTGGGAGGGCTGGGTACGGCAAGTTACGGCTTGACCAAAGGAATGGCGCAGCAGGAAGATATGGATATAACTTTCGTCATTCCCAAGCCGCACGGCGACGAAGACCAAAGTTTTCTCAAAATAATAGGAGCCTGCCATGTTCCCGTAGTGTGGAAAGAAAACAGTTGGGATTATGTGAATCAGCGTATTGGCGCTATGATGCACCCCGACGAATATTTCCGGCTGCGCAACGGAATCAAATACGATTACCGCCGCATCGGAACCAACGATTTGGGTTGTATTGATTTTTCCGGACGCTATCCCGAAAACCTGCTGGAAGAAATATCGAATTACGAAGCTGTTGTGAGCGTGCTGGCGCACCAATTGCAATTCGACGTAATCCATTCGCACGACTGGCTGACCTATCCTGCCGGAGTTTTTGCTAAACAGATAAGCGGAAAACCGCTTGTGGTTCACGTTCACGCCACCGACTTCGACCGCAGCCGCGGACAGGTAAACCCCGTTGTTTACGGCATCGAAAAACGCGGAATGGAACTTGCCGACCATATTATTACGGTAAGCGACCTGACGCGCCGGACGGTTATCGAGAAATACCACCAGCATCCCGATAAGGTAACTACCGTACACAACGCAGTGGAGCCGCTGGACGATGTGGATTCCTTTGTAAAAACGCCGAGGAAAGACAAAATAGTAACTTTTCTGGGGCGCATTACCATGCAAAAAGGTCCCGAATACTTTGTTGAAGCGGCGCACAGCGTATTGCAACGTACAAAAAACGTCCGCTTCGTTATGGCGGGTAGCGGCGATATGATGAACGCCATGATTGACTTAGCCGCCAAGCGCAACATTGCCGACCGCTTCCACTTTACCGGTTTCCTGAAAGGGCGCGCGGTACACGAAATGCTTGCCGAAAGCGACGTGTATGTAATGCCTTCGGTTTCGGAGCCTTTCGGTATTTCGCCTTTGGAAGCCATGCAGGTAGGTACGCCGAGCATCATATCCAAGCAGTCGGGTTGCGCCGAAATATTGACGCACGCCATAAAAACCGATTATTGGGATATCGACGCTATGGCGGACGCTATTTATGCCATTGTGAAAAATCCGGCAATGTACAAAAGCCTGCGCGAACTGGGACGCGAGGAAGTGAATAACATTAAATGGTACGACGCGGGGATAAAAGTACGCGCCATTTACGACAGAGTGAGAAGATGACTTAGAACCAAGAACAAAGAACCAAGAACAAAGAACCAAGAACAAAGAACAAAGAACAAAGAACAAAGACAAAAGAATAAAGACAAATGAAAAACCTGTGCTTTTATTTTGAAATCCACCAACCGCTTCGGTTGAAACGCTACCGTTTTTTCGACGTCAGCAACAATCATTATTATTACGATGATTTTCAAACGGAAGAACGGATACGGGCTTTAGTGGAACAATCTTATTTGCCCGCTAACTTGACAATAGCGGAAATGATCCGCAGTTCAAACGGGAAATTCAAGTGCGCATTCTCCATTTCGGGAATCATGCTGGATTTGTTCGAGCAATACGCTCCGGAGATAATCGACAGTTTTAAAGAACTGGCTAAGACGAAAAGCGTCGAGTTTTTAGCAGAGCCTTACGCCCATTCGCTGGCGTCGGTCTTCAATACCGGCGAGTTTGAAACGCAGGTGAAAATGCACTCGGACAAAATAGAAAATCTTTTTGGCAAGCGTCCTGTTTCTTTCCGCAATGCCGAGTTGATTTATTCGGACGAAATCGGCGAACTTGTTTCCAAAATGGGGTATAAAGTGATGCTTATCGACGAAGCGCGGCACATTCTGGGATGGAAAAGTCCTGATTTTGTCTATAACCACGCTTACTTGCCCAAACTGAAACTTCTCGTTAGAAACCATAAACTGAGCGACGATATTGCATTTCGTTTCTCCGACCATTCGTGGATTGATTTTCCGCTGACAGCCGATAAATACATCGGATGGATAAAAGATTCCTCTCCCGACGAGAACATCGTAAACATCTGGATGGGTTACGAAGCCATCGGCTATTTCCAGCATTACAGTTCGGGAATCTTTGAATTTCTGAAAGCCCTGCCCTACAAAGCGATGGAGCAGGAACTGAACTTTATCCTTCCTTCGGAAGCCGGTAAAAAAATCGAGCCGGCAGGAAGCCTCGCGGTTCCTTATCCGATAAGCTGGTCGGGACACGAAAAAGATTTGTCGCCCTGGACGGGAAACGACTTGCAGCAGGAAGCGCTTAATAAACTCTATGCCGTCGCCGAGCGGGTGCATCTCTGCAACGACCGTCCCCTGAAATACGACTGGCTTATGTTGCAGGCTACCGACCACTTCCGCTATATGAGCCACAAAGACCCCTTCGGGACGAATTACGAATCGCCCTACGAAGCCTTTATCAATTATATGAACGTTCTGGCTGATTTCCTCGAACGTGTTGACGCCCAGTATCCGGCAAGCATCGAAAACGAAGAATTGAACGAACTTCTCAAAACGATTAATAATCAGGAAAAGATAATCGTTGAATTGGAGGAAGAAATAGCTAAATTGCAGAAGAAGAAAAATGCGGGGAAGTAAGAATTTGTTTTGAATTTTTTCATACGTTCTTTCTAGTACTTATCCTGATTTTTAAGAAGAAAACCTAAGTACATGACAAAAAAAGATAATCTTTCTAACCACAATAGGCACAATAGGACACAATAGATTTTTTTAACAAAACCGCCAAGAAAAGAAGAAACGCCAAGAAAAGAAATAAACCACAATAGGCACAATTAATTAGCAAATTAGCAGATTAGCAGATTAGCAAATGAGTAGATTAGCAAATTAGCAAATCATCACATCATCAAATCTATTGTGTCCTATTGTGCCTATTGTGGTTTTTGTCTTTTTTGTCATGTACTAAGGAAGAAAACAGTAAAATAATTGCAAATAATCCGGTTTTAACGCAATATGCTTATTTATAGATTTTTAGCTGTAAAAATGGCGTTTTTTTATAAATATTTAATGATAGAAAATGCAAAATAGGTCAAAAATAGGTTGTAAAACATATTTTTTTGTTTGCAGGAGAAGAAAATTACATGTTCCTTTGCAACAGTTAACAAAACAACACAATCTTTTTTATACCTTAAAAAAACTAATACCTATTAAAAATGCGGGGCTTTGTGAAAAGCCCCGCATTTTTTGCAGTAAGTCCTGTCGTCTTTCTGTTTATTATTAAAGATTTATATTACCTTCGCAATTACAAAGCAATAAAAGAATGGTCGGGATGATGAATAAACAGGAAATCAGAGCCATGATGACGGCTCGCAAAAAAGCTTACAATGCCGTCGAAATCAGGGATAAATCCGTCAAAATTATTTTGCGGCTGAAAGAAACGGAAGAATTCCGGCGGGCAAAGTCCATACTGTTGTATTGGTCGATGCCCGGCGAAGTATATACCCATGATCTGGCGGTTGAAACAATTGCCGGAAAAAGCGTTTTCCTTCCCGTTGTTTCGGGCAATAATCTGTTGATCAGGGAATTTACCGGCGTCGGCGATTTAAAGGAAGGACAGGCTTTTTCGATACTTGAACCTGCTCCGAACGCTAAGGAAGCAGATATTGCGGACATCGATCTGGCGCTCGTCCCTGGCCTAGCATTCGATTTGAAAGGAGGCCGCTTAGGACGCGGAAAGGGATATTACGACAAGCTGCTTTCCTGCGCAAACCTGTATAAAATAGGCGTTTGTTTTGATTTTCAATTGCTGGACAAAATTCCCTGCGACGAACACGACGTTTTAATGGACAAAGTAATAACAGGATAGTCCCTCTAATGCACTTGAACGCTGTGCCGAAAGGAGATAATTTATACCGACGTGTTATCATAGAGGATGAAAGCTAAGGGAAGCAGCCGCCTAAATTTACAAAATAAAAAAGTTGCATTTACCTGTTGAAACTACCATTTTTATTAGAAATCCCAACCTATATATTTTAACATATACTCCTTGCCGGTTTTATTAATCATTCGGATTTAATAGCAGGAAATATGTCAATTATTTTTACCAATTTATCAACACAGATAGTTTTCCTTCATTTGACACTAATATTGTTTGCCTCTTGTTAAGCCACAAGCCTGTTCAAATGACCTTATTGAAAGCCCATAATTATATGCTATTTGTGATAATCTGTTCTTCATTTTTATTTATATCATTTTTTTTGACAAAATATTTTTTTGTCAAAAATAAGTGTAATCCTTGCAGCTATAAAACAATTGCATAATAATTATGGACAAAGTAAGTATCGAAATCACCGTCAATCATTGAGACGATATTCAAATCCAAAAGCCTTGCCTGTAAAAGCAGCGTTTGGAACAGAGTTTTTAGAAGCATTTTCAAGACCACTCCTTCGAGTTTCACAGATTGAAACACAAGATGTAGGTGATATTCGAAATCAGTTCATATTATGATAGCATATCCTTTTTCCCAAATTTGAATGGCGCCTACGAGGGTTTAAAACCTGTCAGGTATGCTTGAATACTATAAACTAATTTTCGAATTGTATTTATTAACAAAGCGTACATCGTTCAAGAGACATTTTCCGGTAATATTTCGACTTTTATTTTTTATAGCAACATTACATTTGCACCGTAATTCTTTTTGTAAAACAAATTAAAAAATAAAACGTATGAAGAAAGTCGAAAAAAGATTTCAGAAAAAAAATTATTTCATTCCTCTATTATTAATTCTATTTCTTTCTACATCATGTGAATTTCTCTCTCCCAGAGAAGATGACGATGATGATGTAATAGGTAATGATGCAAAAATAGAATTAAGTGTTACCAATATTACAAGTAGTTCGGTTGACTACGAAGTTAACATATTAACAGATAATATTATCTATGTAAAAGGTATTCGTTACACATCAGACGACGGAAGCTTTAAAGAAATATTTTTGGACGGAGAAGAAAAAACACTTACCGGTACCATCGAAAAATTAACCCCTCTTACCGTTTATAGTATTATTGCTTTTGCGGATATAGATGGAAATGAGGAACTTGTCAAAAGCGAAGAAGTTAAGGTTACTACAAGTGAGTCTGCCGGATATCAGTTAGTATTTTCCGATGAATTTGACGTGAACGGAAAACCTGCCACTCATTGGACTTACGAAAACGGTTACGTCAGAAATAATGAAGCTCAATATTATACGGATAAT
>JAISXQ010000040.1 GCA_031270425.1 Prevotellaceae bacterium
TATGAAAATGATTAATAAATAGAGCAAAGAACCAAGAACCAAGAACCAAGAGTTAAGAACAAAGAACGCTGTATTAAAAGTCCACGAAACAACATTCGGCGTAGCCAATTACACGAAAAAGACAATACTAAAAATGTATAACACTAAAATAATTTCGTGTAAATTCGTGTAATTCGTGGACTTTTCCTGAGCATAAGTTCATGTCGAAGACATGGACGGCTATGTGGTCTTTTCTAAACAAAAAAATGGAATTAAATGAAAACTATTGTTTTCTATGTGTTTATGTTTGAAAAAATAATGCGAATTAATATGATTAAACCAACAGAAAGCCTTAGAGGACAGGGAAGAACCTCCTATGGGGGGGCAGGGGGGCTTTTTATTCGTCAAATAAAATCCCGTTTGTTTTTAGGGATTGTTTGTTTTTTGTCAGCCCTTATAATGGCGCCGCTTTTCTTTATTATTTGGGAATTGCTGAAAAAAGGCTATAAACAGCTCAATCTGAGTTTTTTTACCGAGGTTGCGCCCACTTCGATGGAAGCCATGTTTGCCAAAATGAACGGCGACCTTATCCCCGGAGGAATTTTAAACGGTCTCACCGGTACACTTTTGATGTTGGTTATAGCGATTATCCTCTCAATACCGGTAGGGATTATGGCGGGCGTTTATTTAGCCGAAAAGAAAAACAAAGCTTTTGCCAATTTAATCCGCACGCTTGCCGATTTGTTGCAAGGTATGCCGTCGATTGTTGTGGGGATTATTGTGTACGCCTGGGTCGTGAAGCCGATGTTCAGCTACTCGGCATTGGCGGGAAGTATTACATTGGCTATCATGATGTTGCCGATGATTATCCGTTCGACGGAGGAAAGCGTGAAAATGCTGCCTTTATCCTTGAAGGAAGCGGGACTGGCGCTCGGAGCTTCGTATAGCGCCGTTGTAATGAAAATCTTGATTCCGGCAGCCTTCGGCGGTTTGTTTACCGGTTCGCTGCTGGCTGTTTCCCGCGTAATGGGCGAAACGGCGCCGCTTTTGGTAACGGCTTTGGGCGCGTCCGTTGTCAATTGGGACATTACCCACCCTACAAGCGCCATGCCGTTGCTTATCTGGGAATTTTACAACGATCCGAACCTCGCCGGCTTAGTATGGTCGACGTCATTGTTGCTGCTGGGCATTGTTTTGGGTCTTAATCTTATCGCAAAAAGTATTTCAAAAAAATGGAAAATCCAATAAATACGGTTGAAAATTATATCCTGGAAATGAAAGACGTTTCCGTTTCCTACACGCCGGGTAAAAATGCGGTGGACAGCGTTACGGCAAGTATAAAACCAAATACCGTTACGGCTATCATGGGTCCGTCGGGTTGCGGTAAAAGTACCTTGCTCAGGGCTATCAACCGTATGCACGAATTATATCCCGACATTGTAACCACAGGCGAGATACGGATTAACGGCAAAGATATTTTCAGCATGAATCCGATGAAAGTGCGCCGCCATGCAGGTATGGTATTCCAGCGTCCGAATCCCTTCCCCACCATGAGCATTTACGATAATGTGCTTTCGGGTTACCGGCTGAATAATATTAAATTAAACAAAACCGAACGCGACGAAGTAGTGGAAACAAGCCTGAAAAGCGTAGCTTTGTGGGACGAAGTAAAAGATTCGATGTCGAAAAAAGGCTCTTTCCTTTCGGGCGGACAGCAGCAGCGTTTGTGCATTGCCCGAGCCTTGGCGTTAAAACCCGAATTGTTGCTGATGGATGAGCCGACTTCGGCGCTCGACCCCATTTCGACAAACCGCATAGAAGAATTAATGCTGGATTTGAAAGAACAATATACCATTGTGATTGTTACGCATAATATGTCGCAGGCGGCTCGTATTTCGGACAATTCGATGTTTATGTACCTTGGCAAACTGATTGAATACGATTCGACAAAACAAATGTTTACCAAGCCAAAAAACAAGCGCACGGAAGATTTCTTGACCGGAGTGTTCGGGTAAAGCAGCCTAATACGTGGACTTTTTAGACACCCTCTATAAACTATAAACTATAAACTCCAAACTAAATATGAGTTCAAATATATTAAAACAAAAACAGCTGCAACTGCTGCTCAACGAATTTGAATTGTTGGGAAAAACCGTATTGACACAGTTTCAACTAACGTCGAAGTTGCTGGACGAAACCGCGTTGGATTCTATCTTTGAAGAGGCGGAAGCCAACGAAATAATTATCGACCGCCTGGAATTGAAAGTCAGGGAAGAGGTTGTATTTACTATTTTCCAGTTTACGCCGAAGGCAGCCGATTTAAGGAAGATTATTACCTATCAGGATATAACGACCAATCTCGAACGTGTCGGCGACATGTTGCTGAACATCATTCACTTTCTAAGAAAAACGGACATTGACAACATTGAATTTGCCGATGAAAAAGAGCAGGTTAAAGAAATGTTGCAGGCTGTCGGCGAAATGTTGAAACAGTCCATCCAATCTTTCTCAAACGAGGACAACATGCAGGCTTACCGCGTTATTGAAGCCGACGATAAAGTTGATGAACTGTATCACTCCATTTCCCGATCGCTTCAAACGTCGTTTGCAAACAAAACGGGCAGTTTGACTAAAACGCAAATCCGAAATATACTGAATGTAAATTCCATTGCCCACAACTTGGAACGTATAGGCGACAGCGCGACAAACATAGCCGAATCCACCATCTATTTAACGGAAGGAGTCGATATTCGTCATTCGGACTCAAAAAAAACGCATCATTAAATTTTGATGCGTTTTTTCCAAAAAGTTATAAAAAAACAGTTTCTTATTGGTTGAAGTGGAACTCAGCCCTGCGGTTGAGGCGGTGAGCCTGCCTTGGTTCCAGCAAACGTCCGTAACCATTTGTGATAATCCGCTCCGGCGCGATTCCGTAAACGTTGACCAGCTCCCGCCGAACGGTAGCGGCTCGCATACGGCTCAGTTTTAGGTTATATTTGTTGTCCCCTACATAGTCGCAAAACGCCCGTACTTCCACCATACACCCGGGATTCAGCCTCATACGCGCGGCCACAGCGCCAACCATCCGTTTCGCTTCGTAGTCCAGATCATACTTATCGAAATCGAAGAAGATAGTCGGAATTGACATCAGTCCTTCTAAGGGTATAGCGCGTCCATAGAAATCAACGGCGGTGTTCGGGGGAGTGTTGTTATCCAAATCCCGCACGTCGGGCACTCCGTCCTGGTCGCTGTCCACGTTGCCGTCGTTGTACCACAGCTGCTTGTTGTCGGCAATGTTGCCGTCGATAGGTCTTCCGTAATAATCAACCGCGCTTAGGGGCGTTCTCAGACTGTCGCCGGAAGAAGAACCTCCGGTTGCCGGATAATAAGGAGTGGCGGCATAACGATCCAGTTGTTTTTTCAAGTCGTCCACCTGCGCTTGCAAGTTGTCGATTTCGTCTTTCAAACGCGCTTCCGTATCCTGTAACTGTTTGGGAGTAACATCCGGCGAAGTTGCGCCCTCCGGTTTTTCATTTAGCCGGGCTTCTATTTCATCAACGTCGTCTTGCAGTTTCTTTGCCATAGCGAGGGCTTTGTTGGGAACAGCTTCGCGGTACGATTCCCAATTCAGGTTGTGGGTATGGGGCTTCTTTTTCGCTGCGAATTTCCAACGGACATTAACAAGTCCGACGGACAGGAAATCGTTCGTTACGCCGCCATTGTAATTAAGATCGCCTTTTTTACCGCCTTCCATATCATCGCGGTTATCGGATACATAATTTACTTTAAGCCCTAAAGCGATATTTTTCGAGATGTTGTATTCCAGGTTTAGCCCCAAAGGAACTACCAAAGACGTGGATTTGATTTTGTTTGAATTTTGGCCGCTTTTTAAAGATTTTCCGTTGTTTCCAAACAGTTCCGACTCAAAAAAAGACAGTCCGACGCCTCCGCTAATCCACAAACCCCATTTCGACGAGCTTGCGATTCTTTCTGTGAATAAGGGAAGCATGTTAAAACTGAGTACCGGCGCTATTTGATGGCGCGTCGAAGTAAACGTATAATTATTATCATTAGCGGAAACAGGATGGA
>JAISXQ010000065.1 GCA_031270425.1 Prevotellaceae bacterium
AAGAGGAACTTTTTTGATTAGAGCCAATACTGTACCGATAACTCTTTTCTGCATTTTTTTCTTGTCGTTTGCTCCAAATCGGTCAAGCTATTTCAGGACAAGACAGTTTTCTTATCTAATCATTACCAGCGTTGCTCCGAATCCGTACTCACGAAAAGACGCATCCTGGAAATAATAGGATTTATAGCGGGTTTTCAGTTGATTTTCAATTTCGCCGCGCAATACGCCTTCGCCTTTTCCGTGGATAAATACGATACGCTGTCCGCGTTTGTCCTTGTATTCGTTCAGCGTTTCGTGGAACTTATCCAGCTGATATTGCAGTATGTCGGCATTGGACATTCCGGCGGTCGTATCCAGCAATTCCCGGCTGTGCAAATCGACTTCTATAATTTGGGCTTTTTGAGGGCGTTTTTTGCGGATTTTCGGTCTGCTTGGGGCTTCTTCCCGCGTAAGAATGACTTTTTTTATAACTTCGGATGGAATTTCCGCCAGCTTGGCGTTTTGCGCGGCTTTTTCCCGTTCTTCCGTAATGTCGATAATCAGGGCGGGGTCGTCGGAATAATCATTTTCCGTAAAACTGTGCAGTTTGTAAAAACGGACGGGATTTATATTCAATTTTTCGTCCAGCGTCGTTTGGGGCGTGTAATTTTTATCCTGTTTGAAAGCTAAAATTTGTACGCGGGTATGTTCCCAATCGTTCAACTCCTCCTTTTCGATATTGAGCAACCACTCTTGCGTATTGGGTTCTATTGTTCCGTGGGCGACGCTTTTCCATTCGTCGTTTTGCCCTGTGATAATGTTGTAAAACAAAAAATAATTGCTGTCGTTTATCAGATAACATTCGCAGGAAGAGGTTTGCAGCTGCTTAATATCTTCGGGGAAGAAAGCCAGCAACGCTTTCAGAGTATCTCCATCCGGTGTTTCGTATATTTCCGCCGGTTCGGGTTCGGGTTCGGGCGGTAGCATAGTTGCCGGCGTTTGGGGCGTTTCAGTCGCCGGTTTCGATTTGAAATCTTTTACCGGAATATTTGTCGTTTTCCCGACAGTGGGCACAAGCACGCATTCGCGCGCCAAAACCGGAATTTCAAAACCATCGCTGTCTTCCACATAAACAAGTTCCTTTTTCTCGTCGATGCGGGTTACAACACCGCCGCCCACCGAATTTAAAAAACGAACACTATCTCCTTTTTTTATCATAATTAGTTACTTTCGATTTTTGTTGTATTTTTGCACAAAAGTACAATAAATTTCTTTCTTCCGTGAACAGAACATCCGAAAAGCAAGCGCTGTCCATCGATAATTTCGATTATAAGCTTCCCGGCGACCGAATCGCCAACTATCCGCTGTCGCCGCGCGATTCGTCGAAGTTGTTGGTGTATAAAAACGGCGAGATTTCGGAAAGTCTGTTTTCGTCCGTCGCCGGTTTTTTGCCCGAAAAATCGTTGCTGGTGTATAACAATACAAAAGTGATTCAAGCCCGCTTGGAATTCCGAAAGCCGACAGGCGCGCGTATCGAAGTGTTTTGCCTGGAACCCGAAGAGCCTGCCGATTATGCCCAATCTCTGAGCGCCGCAGGCGGATGTGTTTGGAAGTGCATGGTCGGAAATCTGAAAAAATGGAAAGAGGCTTCGCTGTCGAAAACAATCAGGATAAAAGACGACGATTGCCGCTTGAACGTTGAATTGCAAAAATCCGAAGGAAATATGCACTCGATACGTTTTTCTTGGGACGATACCCGGATTCTTTTCGCCGACATTCTGGAAGCCGGAGGCGAGTTGCCCATTCCTCCTTACCTGCACCGGAAAACGGAAGCCTCCGACTACGAGAGTTACCAAACGATTTATTCCAAAATAAAAGGTTCGGTTGCAGCTCCCACAGCCGGGTTACATTTTACCGACAGGGTATTTGAAGAATTGAAAAGGAAAAACATCCGCTTTGAAGAATTGACTTTGCATGTGGGAGCGGGGACATTTCAACCGGTAAAAACGCGAAATGTTGCGGAACACCACATGCATACGGAAACGATTGCGGTCGGCAAAAACGCCATTGAACATATACAGCAAAACCTCGGAAATATCATTGCTGTGGGCACAACGTCGGTGCGTACGCTCGAAAGCCTTTATTTTATCGGGGCAGGAAACTCCCTAAATCCGCCTCAGGGGAAGTTCTTTTCCCTACATGCCGGTCAGTGGGAAGCTTATGAAAACGAATATAACGTTTCCGCCCACGAAGCCTTGCAGCGGATATTGGATTATATGACGGAACATGATTTATCCGTCCTGCATGCGGATACGCAAATTATGATTAAGCCCGGTTATAAATTCCGCGTGGTCGATGGCATGATTACCAATTTCCACCAGCCTAAAAGTACCCTCTTACTGCTTGTTTCGGCATTCGTAAACGGAAAGTGGAAGGAAATATACGATTATGCGCTCCGGCATGATTTCCGTTTTTTGAGTTACGGGGACAGTTCGTTGCTGCTGCCGTGATGTTTCGTTCTGGAAGATAGTCTGGCGCTACCAAACAATTTATCCAATGAGTTCTATTTCGGAACACTGAACTCTTTATCCGCGAACAGCGTAGCCAAGCCTGATATTTGTTTCAACCTGAGCAGTTCATCCTTGTCCATACCGATATTTTTCATAATCCAGGCGTCGCTCATTCCGGCTTTTCTGAGTTCGGCGACGATATTGGTCATCAGTTCGACATTGTGTGTTCCGCGGGCGCGGTTGTGCCTGATAGTTGACGCCATGCGGTTGGACAGGTCTTTTTCGATTATACTCACGGGCAGGAAACCTTTTTCACGCTCATAAATACGTTTGGATGTTCTCATAACCATATAGCGGTGAAATCCGTCCACAAGTTCGTATGCGTCTTCTTCGGGAATATGGTAACAGACGCAGGGCATTGTATAACCGTCTTCCCAGATGGAAAGTTCCAGAAGTTCCATTTCCGGCGGGGCGACTACATTCGGATTGTAGGCGTTCGCCCGTATTTTTTCCACCGGCACCGGCTTGATGCGGTAAACCGGACTCAGATCTTTATCCTTCTCGTTCATTTATATACGCTTTGATAAAAGTCCATAATTTTTTTCCTGTTCGAGATTTCTTTTTTTGTCAGAGCGAAGCCCATGTATTTACACAGATGGTCGTTTTTGAGGATACATACGCACATTCGTTTGTAGGTAGGCAAGTCTTTAAACTCATGAATATCAATATCGTCCTGATACTCCATTCTCACCGGGCGTTTATACGTTTTATAGTTCGTTTCTTCCAATACTTTCATTTCAATTCCTGAATCCCGCAACTGTTTAATTGTGTTATCGGAGAGACATCCTCCTTTGTTGCGCCAGAAATTGATGCTTACGGATAGTTTTTGCAGGTAATTCAGACGCGTTTCTTCGGGCAGGGTGGATAAAAGGAAGTGCATGTAGCTTTCCCAAGTATGTCCGGGCGGAAGAATAATCTTTTGCCGCGCTACGGCGGTGCTATTACCGTAAATAGCCGTAAAGTTCACACCGTTGGCGCGGCAAAGCATTTTCCCCCACATGTCGGGGTCGATGGCGCGGTAGAGCGACAGGCTTTCCTGAGCTGCGGATATAAAGGGGCTGGCTACCCGCTGTTTTTCGAGGTTTACACCCGCTTGGTAATACAGGTCGTACAACTTGTTATAGTCCCATCCGAAGCGTCCGTTTGCCGTCCATATATCGGTTGTCAGCCAGTCGTGTATTACATAAGCGTTGTAGATGTCGTCAATCAGCTTGTGCGTCCATTTCAAATTCTGGTACATATTCTGCCGTTTGTTGCTGTGAATCGCCCGCCAGCGATGGAAGCTTTCCTGCGTACGTATGCCTACCAGACAGCAGGTTTTCCTCGCGGATTTCTGGTGATGGTACCATTGGGCGAAAAGCGTCTGGAATTCATAATCCCACATTTCGTCGTTGTAGAAGGAAAAGTCCTGTTTTGTGTGGCTGTTCGCAGGTATGTCGCGCACCCAGAATTCTTTGCAGGCATCGTCCCAGGGACGCCAGAAAGTCTGGTACATGGAAGTGCAGGTAACTACTTTAAAGGGCACACAAATGTGGTACAGGTCTATCATATCGCGATTTTCTTTGAAAACCCTGTCGATATAACGGCATGTTTCGTTGTATTGAATTTCATAATCCAGATGGAAAACGCCGATTTTCCTTTGGATATTGTTTTCCTTCATGTATTGCAAACAAAGGTTAAGCATCACGCCGCTGTCCTTGCCGCCGGAGAAAGACACATAAATGTTGTCGAACTCGTCGAAAAGCAGTTTTATCCGGCGCATGGCGCGTTCATAAACGTTCTTCTTCATGCCTGAACCGTTTCATTTTTACATATTTTTTCCACCACAGCAGGACGGAAAAACCATTTTTCTGAAAATCGGGGATATGCCTTACCTGCGTTACCGATTCTATTTCGAAATCGTCTTCCAAGTTGCGGACAATTTCTTGCAGCAGCGCCAAAAAAACCGCGCTGTCGTCGTCCGCCACATAGTAATTGTTGATAATCGCCTTCCCTTCTTTCAACCTTACGGGGACAAATCCGACGGTTTTTCCCTGCTCTACGGCGACAAACCAGCGGTAGTCCGGAGATGTTTTATACGGATAGTTTAAATTATACGCCAATACCTGCTCGTCTATAACCAGGTGAGCCACTAAATAATAGAGCCGTTTGTCTTCGCCTTCCAATGTAATTACTTCCATGATTTTTGTTAATTTAACTCCTGAATCCAAGCCTCCTAAATCCCTACTTCATCTCTCTAAGGAGAGGGGAGAAGGAAGATAGAGTTTGGGAAACGTTGGAAAGAGGAACAATTATAATTGATTTGTTTATTAACTATTAAACTATTGAACTATTAATTTTTTAAACTTACTGCTTGCCGCTCATTTGCTTTCTCTTTTCTTAAAAGGAATTTTTTATTGAAGCGGATGCGCATTCAATGACGTCTTGCCGTTATGCAAGTTAAGGTGTAGGTGAAAACTTCCTGCGGCGTCAACAAATAAGCGCTATACAAGATTTATGCAAAAATACGAAATATTTTAACAAAAAGCTTGTGCATTTATAACTTATTTATTATGATTTACTATCGTTTCGGTTTTCACCAGAGCATCTAACCTGATTTTCACTGTATTAAAGCCGCTAAATAATTTTATAGCGAACGGTTGTAATTTACTGTATTTGTTTTTTTAATTTGAACAAAAAAATAGCGTGGAACAACCTGTCTGAAGTATCAGGTTTCCACGCCTATCGCATCCAACAAGCCGTTCCACGCCGTATGTACGGCGTTTCACAAACTTATTCCTGATACGATTGATTTTGTGGAAAATGATACTTCAAGAATATAGCTGTAAATCGCTATTTTTATGTCTTCGTTTTGCGCCTACGGACGCTTGTGTCTTTGTTTAGGCCATTTAAAAATTTCTGTTAAAATAATTGCTTTCTACCTTTCGGGTAAAAATATATATTCTCACCACCGCACTGCTTGTCCCGAACATGCCAGAAATTGTATTGTATAACTACAAGCCCATGAAAGGATTGACTCCGTCGAATCTTCGATTTCACGCGGTAGCAGAGAATTTCAGATTGCAAATAATTGTGCCGTTTTTTTTGACGCTATTACCAGTCTTTCA
>JAISXQ010000068.1 GCA_031270425.1 Prevotellaceae bacterium
AATAGTATTGCTACTATAACGCCTACTCTATTTATTAAACTTATTAATTGTGCCCTTTTTTTTAAATGGTTTTTGGCTGCCATTTTACTGTAATGTACCATAAAATTTATTTTTAGAAATTAATATTTTTTTTTGTTTTTTGTCATGTACTAAGTTTTTTAATTTTATCCCATAATGTTCCAACTATTGGAAAAGTTTACGTTCCGTGCAAGGTAAAGACGCCGTTTTTTTTTGACGCTACCGGTATTTTTTTCGATAAAAAATAGCTGCGGAACACTGTCGCAACAGAATCCCGACTTTTTCCGCCATAAAGATAAGAAAAATATTTATAAAAAATAAAAATATGATGAAAATTATTATAAAAAAAATTTCAAGTTAGTTACGGGGCTGGAAAAATAACCGCAAAGAAAAAAGAATAAACCACAATAGGCACAATAGGACACAATAGGCTTTTTCTAAAAAAACAATTTTATAAACTATTGTGTACTATTGTGCCTATTGTGGTTATTTTTTCAAACTAATAACTAAAATAAAAACATGCCGGAACAAGGCGGATATTCTCCTTTTCCGGCATGTTTTTTGAAAGTGTCGAAGTTTCAAGAAACAAGAGATGTAAGCTATAACGCTTTTTCCAATAGTTAAAATGTGCGTATCAATTACGCTGTTTTACTCATAGGCAAGAATGTATTTATTTTTCGTTATCGTATAAAACTTGAATTTGTTTCTTCAATGCTTGTAAGTCTTTTCTTATAATCGACCAAACTATCTCGTCCTTAATTTGATAATATCAATCGACTCCAAAATATGCCCCAATCTGCTTTTATTTCTAACTTGTTCTCTCATAAATCAATACTTTATCCTGTTCGACTGATTGTTCCGCAAAACTTTTCACCTGTCCTTCTTCTACCAAATCTACTTTTTTGTGAAGCAAATCTTCGAGGCTATACATAATTCGTATATAATCAAACAAAGAAATTTGAGCATTTTTATCAAAACGCACCATAATGTCAATATCGCTGTTCCGGGTTTCTTCGTCGCGGGCATAAGAGCCGAATATCCACGCTTTTTCAATGGGATAAGCGGGAAAAAACTTTTTTAGCTTATTGACAATAACCTGTTTCATAGAAAGTTAATATTGAGAGAAAATACTGTTTTGCCTTTCAAACGCAAATATACAATATTTTTCCGTAATTTTGCATTTACAAAAAAGTTTTATTCCGATGAAGAAATTCATGCTCGATTTGACGGTTAAGGAAAACATTCCGTTGGAAAACAGGTACTTCCTGCTTAAACTCACATCAAACGACCGACTGCCTGAAATGCTGCCCGGACAATTTGCCGAAGTGAGAGTTGACGACGCTCCCACCGTTTTTTTACGCCGTCCTGTTTCTATCCATTATGTTGATTATGTAAACAACGAGCTTTGGCTGCTGATACAAATCGTCGGCGGCGGGACACGTAAATTATCCGGTTTAAGAGCCGGAAATACATTGAACTTATTGTTTCCGCTTGGGAATACATTTAAGCTCGATACAGGCAAGAACAGCCGCATTATGCTTATCGGCGGCGGCGCAGGCATAGCTCCTCTTCTTTTTTTAGGCGCATATTTGAAGGAGCGCGGCTGCCAATGCAACTTTCTTTTGGGCGCGCGGACGAAAAAGGATTTACTGCAACTTCATGAATTTGAAAAATACGGCGAGGTTTACACGACAACCGAAGACGCTTCGCATGGCGAAAAAGGCTACGTTACGCAACATTCGATATTAAACGGTACACATTTCGACATTATTTATACTTGCGGACCCACGCCTATGATGAAAGCCGTCGCCCAATATGCCGAAGCGGGGGATATTTATTGCGAAGCGTCGCTGGAAAATACGATGGCTTGCGGTATCGGAGCCTGCCTGTGCTGCGTTACCGATACGAAGGACGAAGGACATGTTTGTGTGTGTACCGGTGGTCCTGTTTTTAATACAAAACGACTGAAATGGTAAATCTAAATGTAAATATCGGCGGACTGGAACTGAAAAATCCGGTACTGACCGCCTCCGGTACTTTCGGCTACGGAACGGAGTATTCGGACTTTATTGACATTTCGAGAATAGGGTGTATAATTGTGAAAGGCACTACTCTTCGCGAACGTCAGGGAAACGCTTATCCGCGTATGGCGGAAACTCCATCGGGCATGTTAAACGCTGTGGGACTGCAAAATAAGGGAGTGGACTACTTTGTTGAACACATCTACCCTACCCTAAAACGCATCAATACAAATGTATTTGTAAACGTGTCGGGTTCGATGGTGGAAGACTACGTAAAAACCGCCGAAAAACTGAACGAATTAGACGGAATCCCCGGAATAGAACTGAATATTTCCTGTCCTAATGTGAAAGAAGGCGGTATGGCTTTCGGTACCAGTTGCGCTTCGGCTGCCGAAGTAACAAAAGCCGTCCGCGAGGTATATAAAAAATCGCTGATGGTAAAACTTTCGCCCAACGTAACCGATATTGCCGAGATAGCGCGGGCAGTCGAAGCGGAAGGAGCCGATTCCGTTTCGCTTATCAATACGCTATTGGGCATGGCGATAGACGCCGAAAAGCGCCGCCCTGTCCTGTCCACTGTTACCGGCGGACTTTCGGGTCCTGCCGTGAAGCCGGTTGCCCTGCGTATGGTATGGCAAACGGCAAAAGCCGTAAAAATACCCGTTATCGGACTTGGCGGTATTATGAACGCTCAAGACGCTATCGAATTTATTCTTGCCGGAGCGACAGCCGTGCAAGTAGGCACGGCGAATTTTATCGACCCTAGCGTTAGCGTTAAAATTATCGACGGAATTGAGGATTACCTGAAAAGGCATAAATTTAACAGTATATCGGAAATCAGAGGAATGATTTAGATTTATAATCTTATTTCCCCGGTCGGCGGTAAGATGCAAAAATAGAAGTTGTTTTAGGAAAAATGCCTTACAACTATTTTAAATCGCTTTAAAACTCATATCCAAACTTTTAACCGAATGCGTCAACGCGCCGACGGAAATATAATCGACTCCGCATTCGGCATACTGCCTCAACGTATCGAAAGTAATGCCGCCCGACGACTCGGTTTCGTAGCTTCCTCCTATCATTTCCACGGCTTTACGTGTGTTTTCCGGCGTGAAATTGTCCAACATGATGCGGTCAACGCCTCCTGTATCCAACACCTGTTGAAGTTCATCGAAGTTACGCACTTCTATTTCTATTTTCAACTGTTTTCCGTTTTCTTCCAGATATTTCCGGGCTGAACGGATAGCGTTTTCAATACCGCCGGCAAAATCCACATGATTATCTTTCAACAAAATCATATCGAACAGCCCGATACGATGGTTGCAACCGCCGCCTATGCGCACCGCTTCTTTTTCCAACAAACGCAATCCCGGAGTTGTTTTACGGGTATCAAGCGCTTTGGTTTTTGTTCCTTCGAGCAGTTTTACGTATTCGCGCGTGCGGGTAGCGATACCGCTCATGCGCTGCATAATGTTCAGCATTAAACGCTCTGTTTGCAGGAGCGACCGCACCTTACCTTCGACGTCGAACACAATATCGCCGGGCTTTACCTCGGCTCCGTCGTGTATATAGACAGTTACTTTTAAACCGGAATCGAAAGCGCGAAATATCTCGCAGGCAACATCGACGCCCGCTAATACGCCTTTCTCCTTGATGATAAGTTGTGATTTACCAGTCGCACCGGCAGGAATGCAGGACAAAGTTGTGTGGTCGCCATCGCCAATATCTTCGGCAAACCACAGGGGAATCATTTTTTTATAATCGTTAAACTCGTTTATCATTTCTCTATCCTTAATTGCTGTATCGTTTGAGGTTCCGCATTGCGAAGAAGCACATAAACTCTGTAAACTCCGCTATTCGTACTCAAATTCCCAATCATAAAACTTGTAGCGTCCTTTGTACCATTGTGTACTATCTGGAAACCTTTTGTTACGGTATTTTGGTTGAAAAAACCGGAAATAACGGAAGCGGCTTGCTGTTTACTGTAAACATCGCTCCGGTCTAACAATACAATTTCAACCGTTGAACCAAAGTAACCGGACAGTTGGGAAGCATTTCCTTTATTTAAGGCGGCAATTATATTGTCCGAAACCGCATTGTTTTGCCCCGATACAAACAGCGCCGGAAACGCGGTCAGTATAAAAAGGATAGTTGTTAAATAAGTTTTCATTGATCTCATAGTCGAAGTTCCTTTTATTAAAAAACAGTTTCTAATAAAAAAACACCATCTTTACAAGATAAGTATTAATTTTACTGCAAATTTACATTAATTATTTGTTTTTCTACCAAGAAAAACATTTTTGCCTTGTATTAATTTTGATAAAAAACAAATAACACGTTGAAAATAAAACTTATAACGATAGGAAAAACTACCGACGCGAATTTAATCCGGCTTGAAGATATGTATAAAAACCGGCTGAAATTCTACGGTTCTTTTGAGTGGACGGCAATTCCCGAATTAAAGAACACGAAAAATATATCCATTGCGGAACAAAAGGAAAAAGAAAGCGAATTGCTGTTAAAGGCTTTGGATGCAAATGACGAAGTGATTCTTCTTGATGAAAAAGGACAGGAGTTCAGTTCAAAGGAATTTTCCCTGTTGCTGGAAAAAAAGCGGCATTCGGGCTTAAAAAACATCGTATTTATTGTGGGAGGCTCTTATGGATTTTCCGACAAAGTGTATAAAAGAGCCGGCGCGTTGATTTCCCTGTCGAAAATGACCTTTTCGCATCAGATGGTCAGGGTGTTTTTTATTGAGCAGTTGTACAGGGCTATGACCATTTCGAAAGGCGAGCCTTACCACCACGAATAAAAACCTGTTCCAACCGGCAGTAACGCGTGCATTTCAACTTATAACGCAAGCCATGGCAATGCTGTAAAATTTGGATTCGACGCTTTCGCTGCGCGAAGTAAGCACAACAGGTTTGGAAGTGCCTTGCAATATTCCGCTCATTTCGGCTCCGGCAAAAACCATCAGTCCTTTGTAGAAAGCATTTGCCGATTCAAAATTCGGAAAAATAAGCACGTCGGCGTCGCCAAGAAGCGGCGAAGGTACATTTTTAATGCTTCCGCGCTCCCTGTCCAAAGCAAGGAATATATCCAAGGGACCGTCTATAATTACATCGCCAAACTCTCCGGCACGCCATTTTTCCATTATATCCATATAATCCTGCATATAACGGATTTTCGGATTGGGCTTTTCGGTAGCGTGTACAAGGGCGATTTTAGGTTTTTCGATACCGAATTTGCGGGTTGTTTCGATGCTGTACTTTATAAGCATAATCCGCTGTTCGACCGAAGGCGAAGGAATCACCGCCGGATCGGCAAAAAACAGCAATTTATGGTATTTGGGTATCTCCAGCGCACCGCAAAACGAAAGTATATTTCCCGCAGGCAACAAACCTTTTTCCTTGTCGAGTATCGCCCGCAACAGTACGTCGGTATTGACCAATCCTTTCATAAGAATATCCGCTTCGCCGCTTTTAACCATGCGAACGGCTTCGACAGTCGCTTGCTCCACCTCCGGAATATCAATTATATGGATGTAGGGCGAAGGCTCCTGTTCAAACAAGCGGGGAGATTCGATGGAAGCCACATCGCCTATAAGGAAAGCTTCGGCAATACCGGTTTCGACGGCATGAAAAATCGCATCGAGCGTATGTAAATCCACCGCGTTAGCCACCGCTATACGCTCACGGCTGTTTAAGCTGCTTAAATGCATTGTTAGCTCCGCGAAAGAAGAAATAGACTTCATGCTGTGGTATTATGTCCCGA
>JAISXQ010000112.1 GCA_031270425.1 Prevotellaceae bacterium
TGGATTATTACAACGAAGCATTGAAAAGAGATTCCGGCGATTCGAGGATAAATACGGTAACCGGCGTTCGTTTTGCGAAAGAAGGAAACTGGGCGTTGGCGGAAAAACACCTGCTCAGGGCTATTGAACGCCAAACCCGGTATTACACCATCACCAAAGACCCCGAAGCCTATTACAATCTCGGAGTAGCGTATCATTTTCAGAAAAAGTACAAGGAAGCGGCGGATTGTTTCTGGAAAGCGACATGGTATCCCACCTTCCAATCTCCCGCTTATTTCGGACTGGCGCAAATAGAATGTGCGAAAGGCGATTACAACAAAGCGCTGGAATATATCGACGCTTCCTTGCAGGTAAATGCGAGAAATACAAAGGCAATTACCCTGAAAGCCTATATATTGAGAAGATTAGGAAACAACGCCGCTGCCGGATACATAGACGACGTGCTTTCCATCGACCCGCTTGATTATTGGGCGTTGTCCGAAAAATCCATCCTTAAAGGGAAGGGAGCGGCATTCCTGAAAGAAGCGGAAAAAACAAGAGGCGAAGGACTTATCCGTTTGCAGGAATTGTTGGAAATAGCGGTAGATTACGCTACTGTCGGGGCTTATGACGAAGCCCTGTCTTTATTGGACGAAGCCGTAGCATTAGGCGCTCCATACGCCGATTCTCCGCTGGTTTACTACTATGCCGGCTACTACGCTTCCCTGAAAAACAACAAGCCTAAGGCGCTCCAATATTACACAAAAGCCAAGGGACAGCCAAGCGACTATTGCTTCCCTTTCCGGCTGGAAGAAATAGCCTTGTTTGAACAAGTTATTCAGGATGACCCCAAAAATGACAAGGCTTACTATTATCAGGGAAACCTGTTGTATTACCTGAATCAAAAAGAAAAAGCGGTGGAAGCATGGAAAGCGTCGGAGAAATTAAACCCCGAATTCTCGCTGACTTTGAGAAATTTAGGTTTTGCGCTCAACAGGGAGGGGAAAAAGGAAGTCGCCGCCGCTTATTATAAAAAAGCCATCGAAAACGATACGGCTAATCCCTTGTTGCCGGTCGAAGCGGATAAACTGTACGAGCAGCTGCGGCTGCCTGCCGGAGAACGTCTGGCTTTGCTGCAACAACATATAAAAACAGCGATGAGCCACGACGACGCTGTTATCAGAATGTTGGCGTTGTATAACGAAACCGGAAGGTACGACGATGCTATAAGCATACTTCAAAACAGGCATTTCCATGTTTGGGAAGGAGGCGGACTGGTACATGATATTTTTGTCGATTCGCATTTGCTGAAAGGACTGGCTTATTTGAACAGCGGAAAATTCGACAACGCTGTCAGGGAATTTGAAACGGCGGATACTTATCCCGAAAATCTGGAAGTCGGTCGTCCCTACAACGGTGGACAGTATGCTAAAATATACTATTACATGGGTAAGGCTTATCAGGCAAAAAAACAGCTTGGAAAAGCGAAAGCATGTTTTGAAAAATCGGCGGCAGAAACCGTATCCATATCCAAAAGAGAACACAATGAATTAGACATATACCGGGCATTATCCTGTCAGGAACTTTCCGACACGGAGAAAGCTTCCGCAATTATTGAATCGTGCGGCAACTATGTAAACGCGCAGTTGAACGGCAGCAGTATTTTGGACGAATATTCGAAATTCGGCGAAGACGGAACTCATTCCGAACAATTGGCGCGGTTGCTTTATCTGAAAGGATTGGTTTGTTATGCCCAAAACGATGTAGAACAAGCCGGTGAATTGTTCAAGCAAGCCCTTGAAGCAAATCCCGGTTTGATTTGGGCAAAGCAATTTATGGAAATTAATTTTACGAGGATGTTTCAAAATTTGAAATAAGATTAACAAAAAAAGTAAAGATTATGAAAACATGTTATTATGTAAGTATTCTATTATTTGCATTCATTTTCAGTTCGTGTAAACAAAAACCGGCGGAACTTTTCGTCGAAGCAGAAACTTTTTCTGACAAGGGAGGCTGGGTTGTCGACCAGCAGTTTACCGAACAGATAGGCTCGTCTTACCTGATGGCGCATGGCATGGGTATTCCTGTTGCCGACGCTTCGACCAAAGTTACATTTCCCAAAACAGGTACATACCGTTTATTTGTCCGCACTTACAATTGGACTTCGCCTTGGTACGACGGAGAAGGCGCCGGAGGGTTTCAATTGGCGGTTGACGGAAAATCCGTCGAGCCGGTTTTTGGAACTGCCGGTAACGCTTGGTTATGGCAGGACGGCGGAAAATTGGAAATTAAAAATAAAACGGCGGAAATTCGTTTGAAAGATCTGACCGGCTTTAACGGACGATGCGACGCTATTTATTTTACACAGGATACGGCTTTTGTTCCTCCTGCCGGATTGGAAACGCTCGCAGGCTTCCGTTACAAGCAGACAGGCATTCGTCCGAAGCAAGCCGGACGCTACGATTTGCTTGTAGTAGGCGGAGGCGTAGCCGGTGTCTGTACGGCGGTATCCGCTTCCCGTCTGGGTTTAAAAGTTGCATTAATTCACGACAGACCGGTTTATGGGGGAAATAACAGTTCCGAAGTGCGCGTGCATCTCGGCGGACGCATCGGATTGCCGCCTTATCCTCAATTGGGCGGAATCGTGAAAGAGTTAAGTCCGTTAGAGGGTGGAAACGCCAAGCCGGCAGACAGATACGAAGACGAAAAGAAAACAGCGTTGGTCAACGCGGAAGCCAATATAACACAATTCCTTAACTACAAGGCTTTTGCCGTCGGGATGAATGGAAACAGGATAAAAACGGTAAGCGCCAAACACATTGAAACGGGCGAAGAACTTGTTTTTTCCGCGCCTTTGTTTGCCGACTGTACGGGCGACGGAACAATCGGAGTTTTAGCCGGAGCCGGTTTTTTGATGGGAAGGGAAGCGAAATCTGATTTTGGCGAAGCGACGGCTCCCGAACAGGGCGACAAAATGACGATGGGAAGTTCCGTGCAATGGTATTCCGAAAAGAAGGACGAAGCGGTAACTTTTCCTCTATTCCGCTATGGCATAGAGTTTAACGAAGCGAACGTAGAGAAAGTAACCATGGGCGAATGGACGTGGGAAACAGGAATGTTCTACGACCAGATCGGCGATTTTGAACGCATCAGGGATTACGGATTGATGGTTATATTCTCCAACTGGTCTTTTTTGAAAAACGAATACAGGGGCAAAGATGAATACGCAAATCTCGCTTTGGGGTGGGTAGCCTGCCTTTCCGGAAAGCGGGAATCGCGACGGTTACTGGGCGATTTTATCCTGAAAGAACAAGACATTGTTAATCAGGTAATTTATCCCGATGCTGCGGTTCCTACTACATGGAGCGTCGATTTACATTATCCCGACCCAAAAAACACAGAGAATTTCCCGGGCGAAGAATTTAAGTCGATAGCCATTCAAAATTGCATAAAAGCCTACCCTGTTCCGTACCGTTGTTTTTATTCCCGCGATGTGGAAAATTTATTTATGGCGGGTCGCAACATCAGCGTTACACACGTGGCGTTGGGCACTGTCCGCGTGATGCGTACAACCGGAATGATGGGAGAAGTTGTCGGCATGGCGGCTTCGATATGCAGGAAATACAATACGAACCCGCGCGGAGTGTACGAGAATTATCTGGACGAATTAAAAGCCTTGATGACAAAAGGCGTTGGCAAGGAAGGTACGGCAGCTTATCCCAATTACAATTTGGGAGAGATGTTAAAAATCGAATAAGGACTTTTGTATAAAATTGTGTCATATTATGCCTGTTGTTATTGGAAAATTATCTATTTTTGTCGTGCGCTAAAATAAAAAATGAAAAATTATGAAAATTAAATTATTACTGCTGCTTGTTTTTGTATTGTTTGTAATGACCTCTTGTAATAATAAGCAGTCAAAAGTCATAGAAGTCGACGTCTGCGTATATGGCGGGACTTCTGCCGGAGTTATTGCGGCTTATACTGCGAAACAAATGGGAAAAACCGTGCTGCTTGTTGAGCCGGCTAATCGTTTGGGCGGAATGTCTTCCGGAGGGTTAGGTTATACCGATATAGGGAATAAATATGTAGTAAAAGGGTTGGCTCGCGATTTTTACCGTCGTTTGGGCAGTCATTACGGAAAATTGGAACAATGGATATTTGAACCGTCCGTAGCGGAACGGATATTTAACGATTATGTGAAAGAAGCAGGTTTCAAAGTCCTTTATGAAAATCGTTTATATCATGTAATTACACAGAACAATGCAATACAGGAAATAGTTGTTGAAAATTCACATGATCCTCAAATCGCTACGAATAAGAAGATAAGAGCAAAAGTTTATATTGACTGTTCTTACGAAGGTGATTTAATGGCAAAATCGGGAGTGTCATACACGGTGGGAAGGGAGTCGAATAGCGTTTACGACGAAACGTATAATGGGGTTCAATTATTGAACGGGCATCAATTCCCTGATGGAATTGACCCCTATGTAATTAAGGGCGACCATACAAGCGGGCTGTTATGGGGTATATCAGATACGTCTGTTCTCCCGAATGGCAGTGGAGATAAAAAAGTGCAAGCCTATAATTATCGTATATGTTTAACCAACAATCCGAAAAACAAAATAGAAATAACAAAACCTGAAAATTACGATCCTGAAAAATATGAATTACTTATCCGTCAAAAAGAAAAGCAACCGTGGAAAAGTTTACAGGATATTTTTATTTGGAGTTTGATGCCCAATAATAAAACAGACATAAATAATCGAAACGGTTTTTCTACCGATGCAATTGGTCTGAATTGGGATTATCCCGAAGCGGATTATGAAAAACGAAAAGAAATTATCAGGCAACACGAAGACTACACGAAAGGTTTGCTCTATTTTGTTGGAAACGATGAACGTATTCCTCAGTTTATAAAGGACGAAATGAAGCAATGGGGTTATCCGAAAGATGAATATGCAGATAACGAACATTGGTCGCCTCAGTTATATATTCGTGAATCAAGGCGAATGATTGGAGAGTTGGTTATGACTCAACACCATTGTCAAGGGCGAGAAATTGTTGACGATATTATTGGGTGGGCTGCTTATACTATGGATTCGCACAACTGTAACCGTCATGTGGTAAATGCTATGGTAAAAAATGAAGGTAATGTCGAAGTTGGCGGTTTTCCGCCCTATCCCATAGCGTATCGTTCAATAATACCTCAAAAAGGAAGTGTCGGCAATTTGTTGGTTCCCGTTTGCATGTCGGCAAGTCATATCGCTTATGGTTCTATAAGGATGGAACCTGTTTTTATGGTGTTGGCTCAATCGGCTGCTGTTGCAGCATGTTTGTCTGTTGACGGCAATATTTCGGTACAAGATGTCGATGTTGACAAATTACGGAATATCCTGGAAACAAATCCATTGGCAGATAATCGTGTAGCGGAAATACTTATTGATAATGATGATAATAAATCCGTGCAAATTTTGGGAGCTTGGGATGTGAGTAATGATATTTACCGTGGCTATGGCTCTGATTTTTTAATTGATAACTCGAACGGAAAAGAATTGAAATCGGTTAAATACACTCCAAAGATTACAGTTGACGGAAATTATGAAATCTACGTTTATTATCCTAAAATGAACAATGGTTCTAATCGCACAATTCTTAATCTGCAAATTGGGGAAGATATTAAAGAAGTTGTTATAAAACAGTCAGATATTGTCGTCGAAGGACAAACATTAGGTGAATGGGTTCGTATTGGAGAGTTTAACCTGAGTACGAATGAAAAAGTAAGTATTGAAATTACGAATAAAAATTCAGACGGAATTATTACGGCAGATGCAGTCTTGTTCTATCCAAAAAAATGAAAAGAAATAAAGTAACAAAC
>JAISXQ010000128.1 GCA_031270425.1 Prevotellaceae bacterium
CTTTGTTAAAAAAAATCTGTTGGATTTTTTTGTTACTCGGCAGTATTTCTACTTACAGTCAAAATGTTACTGTGGAAGCTACCGAAGGAACTCTCACCGGTTCGTACACGAGGCTTCGCCTTGCCCTGCTTAGTGTGGCAAGTGGTAAACACCAAGGTGAAATAACCGTTAAGATTAACGCAAGTACTGTCGAAACCACCGCTGTGGAAATATGGGCTTCGGGTGCTTATTGCAATGTTGCTGGATATACCGGAACCTCTAATTATACGTCCATCGTAATTTATCCTACCCAGCCGGGTCTGACTGTTTCGTATTCACCTGCATCGGGCGGCGGTAATTTATTCAGTTTTAGCGGAGTGCATAATCTTACGCTCGACGGCAGGGTCAATCAAACAGGAGGCAACAACCTGACCCTTATTTCAGCGATTACCGATAACAGCCGTGTAATCCAGTTTAGCGGCAATGCACACGACAACGTTGTAAAATATTGCAATATAAGCGGGAGTTGCGTCAATACATCGTCGAAAGATTACGGCGCCGTAGTATTTGCAGGGGGAAATAATAATACGCTCGAAAATTGCGCAGTCAGCGGGGGAGCTGCTAATGCCGTAAGTGTAAATTCCGGCACAAACGCTATTATCAGAAGTTGCGATATTTCCGGTTTTACTTTTTCCGGTATTCACTCCTACACTACTGAACCCGGCTCGATTTCCGCCTCAATATCGAATAACTTTATTCATAACACATCGGAAAATGTTAGTGGAATCTATTTGAGGGGAGGAATTTTTAGTATCTACAACAATATTGTTTTGTTGACTCAAAATTCAACAACTACTTATGGAATACGGATGCTTGCGACAGTTTCAACAGCCAACATTTACCACAACACTGTGCTGATTAGCGGCAACGGCAACAATTCCGGCGCAGTTCGTATCGAAAATGCTTCGACGCTAACTGTTAAAAATAATATTTTTAGAAACGATGCAAGCGGGTCGTATGCAAGGTCTGTGTTTTATAGCAATATTGCCAATGTAACAACAGATTATAATAATTACAAAGGCTCTTATTACCTTGCTCCGAACAATTATTATTCGTTAAGCGCATGGCAAAGCGCCATTTCGCGGGACAGCCACAGTATAACCGACGACCCGCAGTTTGATAACAGCAGTTTTGTAACTCCTGACGACTTTCAGGTAGAGGCGCGAATGGATGCGCCTTCGGTAGGAATTACAACAGATTTTGGAGGTAATACACGGCACTTTAATACGATGGGAGCATGGGAAACGGAAGAACCGGAAGAAATAAATTTTTGGACAGGCGCATCTTCCTCTAATTGGAGTGAAAGCTCAAATTGGTATACAGGTCAAATACCCGGAGATGGAGACGACGTCATATTTTCAGGCTCTGCCGTCAACGATTTGGTGTTGGATCAAGACCGCGTTATCGGCAACCTGACAAACTTGTCGGGCAAGAAGTTGGAAATACCGGCTGGAAGGAGTTTGACGGTCAATGGCTCTATCAATACCGGTGGTCAAAGCAACAGGATTTTACTAAAAACCTCCACTACGGGAGCAAACGCATCGTTTATCTTCCCCAATGAAACATATCCGGTTTACGCTACGGTGGAAATGTACTCGAAAGCCTACATAGTAGAAGAGAACGAAAAGCCGGGCTATCAGACAAGCGAAGTCCGCTGGCAGTATTTCGGCATACCGTTTGCAGCATTGACAGGCAACGCCCTTTCGGGCGCATATGTCAGGTATTTTGATGAAACAGCCACATCATCCGGCAAGCAATGGAAATCGCTTTCCGGCAATGCGGCGCTTTACCCGTTTCAAGGCTACGAAATTTCACAGCCGTCGGCAAAAACCTACACTTTCGCAGGACAGCTGGAAAACGACAATTTCACTGAATTTCTGGCAAGAACCGATGCCGCCGATGAAGGTAACAAAGGCTACCACTTGCTGGCAAATCCCTACACCGCCGCTATCGATATTACGAAAATAAATTTCGGCACAGGTATGGAGGAAACCGTTTATCTATTCAATACAGGAAACAGAAACGATTGGTTGACCAATGGCGGCGCCAACTACGACAACTTGCCCGGACAGTATCTGGCAATCCCCAAAAATTTGGCAGGATATACCGGACAGGCTTCTATTCCTTCCATGCAGGGATTTTTTGTAAAAGTTATCTCGGGTTCTTTAAGTACTTTCTCTATAAACTATGCCGCCGCCACAGGTAAGAACCAACATGCCCTGCGCGCTCCTTCGCATAAAAACAGCGATGAAAAGATTTATACTACGGTAACCGTCGAGAGCGAAAATTATGCCGACCGCATGTGGCTGTTTACCGAGGCGGAATGTTCCGACGGCTTCGACAACGGTTGGGACGGATACAAAATGACTCCCGCCGGCTCAGGATGTTCCCTGTTTGCCATGCAGGACGACGGTTATTTCCAAGTAAACGCTACAAACGATGTGGACGGAACCGAACTGGGTTTCACGGCGGGAAGCGATACGGATTATACGCTTCGTTTTGAACACAATAATTTACAGGACGCTTATCAGGAACTTTATTTACTCGACAACGAAACAGGAACGTTAACCGGTATCACGGAAAATAATTCGCAATACAGTTTTACCGCCAGCAATACTTCGTCGGTCGACAACCGTTTTACGATTCTGACCCATAATCCGATTACCGGCAGCGATGCGTTGTCTGCCGAAAATAATGTCAAGTTGCATTATAAAGATAAAATATTGCTTGTGTATAATACCGGCGAGGACGGAGGTTCGTTAACCCTGCACGATATTTCCGGGCGGTTGATATTGGAAAGGCGTTTTGAAGCAAATTCAATATCCTCAATACCTTTATGGGATTTACAGCAAGGTGTTTATGTGGTAAAAACGACTTGTGAAAGTCAGGAAGGAAGCAATAAAAAAATAGTGCTAAAATAGATGAATTCAACATTTTATAAACTTATTGCTTCTATAGTAATTACATTTGCCACGGTCTGCATGATAATATGGGTATATTACGAATTTTCTTCTTCGCGCGTGAAACATGGAGACTATGTTATTGTACAGCCGACCTATTTCGACCAGCTGAAAGAACCAAAGTATCCTCAAAACAATCAGGAGATTGAATATAAACCCTCGTTACATAAAACCATACAGGAAGAAATTGCGTCGTCGGGTTATTCTGTGCCGCCTCGTAGCATAAAGACAGACGAAAGCAGTCAGACGGCGGCAAAAATACCGTTTTTTAATCCGCAGACAAGAGAAAATTCCCGCGTGCCGGTTTCCGCTCAATCGGGCGGAGGAGGAGGCGTGATGGTATATACGGGCGGTTCGCGAGGTGGAAAAGGAAATGTTGCGGGCGGCAGCAAAGGTAACGTATTCGTTCCAAACGTACCGAAAATGAAAAACGACACTTCCGTTAACTATGGATTTATGGCAAAACGCGGCGAATTTCCCGAAAAACAGCCATTCGCAATACACGACGGTATTACGCAGCAAAATACTCCCGACCCCGGCGGCGACGATGAAGACTTAACCCCAATCCCCGCAGGAAACGGATTAATGTTTCTTTTCCTGCTGGTATTCCTCTACGGTTGCCGGTTGAGTTTTGTTAATCCGTAATGTATAATTCGCAACACCCGCTCGCTTCCCTCCGACTATTTGTTAAAAAATATAAGAGTTGCAACAAGAAAGGGAAATATATGTTATACTCATAAACAATAAAAAACTGTTTTGAATTTTTTAAATTCAAAACAGTTTCTAACTATATATTTTAACAACAATCTTATGAATAAAAGAATTTTTGCAGTTTGTATTGCCGCCTCTTTGGTTATTATTTCGTTCGGACAGGTAACCGACGGCGAAAAAACCTTGAAAGCCGTATCTGCGGATACAATAACAGGATGGAAATTAGGCAGCGTATTTGGCGTCAATTTTTCACAGACACAATTGATTAACTGGGCGGCAGGGGGGCAGAACTCGCTTGCTCTAAATGGGATATTCAGTTCTTTTGCCAACTACCGCCAGGGTAAAAATTCTTGGGAAAACACCTTGGATATTGGTTACGGTTTGCTTAATCAGGGAGATGACTTATGGGTGAAAACCAATGATAAACTTGACTTCTCGTCAAAATACGGAAGGAAAGCTTTTTCCAACTTTTATTACGCGGCTTTATTCAATTTTAAAACTCAATTTGATGTGGGATATAAAGACCCAAAAACAAGAGCCGATGTTATTTCAAATTTTCTTGCTCCTGCCTATATGGTTGGGGCTTTGGGTTTAAGTTATCAACCAACTACTTATTTCAGCGCTTATCTGGCTCCGGCGACAGGACGTTTGACCATCGTAAATGATACGGCGCTTTCCGTAAATTACGGTCTGGATGCAGGAAAAAAGACAAAAACCGAGTTTGGCGGTTACGCCCGCGTCAACTTTGCCAAAAACGATTTTAAAAACGACTGGCTGAAAAACGTTGCGCTTGCGACAAAAATCGATTTGTTTGCCAATTATATGGATTTTAACGGTATAAAAGATGTTGACGTAAGTTGGGAAACTCTTGTCGCCTTAAAAGTGAACAAATACATCTCCGTCAACTTCAACACCCATCTGCTGTGGGATAACGGTATAAAATTTGACGATGGAAACGGCTCGGAACCAAAAGCAAAAATCCAATTCAAAGAAATTCTGGGTGTAGGTTTCTCGTATAAATTTTAAGAAATTGTTTACAGTTTATAGTTTATAGTCTTTGTCTGTTACATATCAAGCAATTGAAAAATAATTCAGCTACAACATAGTTAACTTAACAATAGCATTTTTATCTTTTTTTAAGCACACATAGCTGTAAAACAGTTAGCTAACTGCAAACTATAAACTATAAACTATAAACTGAAATAAAACTATTGTTTTCTATGTGTTTATGTTTGAAAAAAAAATTTGTCATGTACTAAAAAAAATTACAATAAATTTCTTTTATTCAAAGCAATTCCGTATTTTTGTGTACATTTTTTTGAAGAAATGACAAACAAGTACGAAGAATCGATTGCCGCATTTGAACAAAAACTGCGCAAGCTAATGTCTGAGTATCGATTGTTACGGGAAGAAAACACCAGATTGAAAGACGATTTGAACCGTAAGCATAACGATTTGATGCTGGCGCATAAAGATGTACTGACGCTTCAAGAAGATTACGAACAATTGCGTATTGCCCGGAACCTGGCTTCAACGGAAGACGAACGGAACGAAGCCAAGCAAAGCATTACGAAATTGATACGGGAAATTGATAAATGTTTAGCTCTTTTGAACGATTGAAATTGAGCGAACAACATGGAAAAAAACGACGTTTTTACAATAAATGTAACTTTTGGCGATTGGAGGTTGCCGCTCACAATACCTCGTAAAGACGAGGAACTGTACCGGAACGCCGAAAAACTGTTATCGCGTTTGTGCGCTAAATACCGGCATAAATACAATCAAAAAAGCAACGAAGAGCTGATGATAATATCAGCCTATCATTTGGCAGTAGCCCTGAAAAAGCGTGATTTTATCGAAGACACGCTTCCAGTATCCGAAAAATTGGAACTGTTGGGTAAGGAGCTGGACGAATTGCTGAAAGAACAATAAACTGCTTAAAACACCGTCGTTTTTTAAGATTTCCCGCATTACACGGCAATAGATTGTTAGCCGCGTGATGCGTTTTTATTTTCAGGAACTTTATTTTAATTATTAACATATTTTTTAAAACAATGCTGACAAGTATCATTATAGCAACCATTACTTTTCTGACCGGAGCCGGTATCGCAGCCGTCTTTTTTGTCGCTAACAATAAAAAAAACGCAAAAAAAATTGAGTCGGAAGTTGAGCTGTTGAAGAAAAACAAGCTTATCGAGGTAAAAGAACAGTTTATTGCATTAAAAGCGGAACACGAACAGCAGGTTCAGCAGCGAAATTCAAAAATACAGTCGACGGAAGCAAGACTGCAACAACGAGAAATGCAGTTAAACCAGAGACAGGGCGAAATACAGCGGAAAGTTCATGAAACGGAAGTTGTCAAGGAAAGTTTCGACGTGCAGCTGCACGCTCTCGAAGCCAAGAAAAAAGAGTTGGAATCGATAACCCGCAGGGCGCAGGAGCAACTCGAAACCATATCGGGACTTTCGGCGGAAAAAGCCAAAGAAAGCCTGATAGAATCGTTGAAAGACGAAGCCAAAACCAATGCCATGTCCTATGTGAACGATATTATGGAAGAGGCTAAAATGACGGCGAACAAAGAAGCTAAAAAAATTATCATTCAAAGCATTCAGCGCGTAGCAACCGAAACGGCTATTGAAAATTCGGTAACTGTGTTCCATATCGAATCGGATGAGATAAAAGGGCGTATTATCGGTCGCGAAGGACGGAATATCCGCGCGCTGGAAGCCGCTACGGGAGTAGAAATCATCGTGGATGATACGCCGGAAGCCATCGTTCTGTCGGCTTTCGATCCGGTGCGCCGCGAAATCGCCCGTTTGTCCCTGCACCAGTTAGTTACCGACGGACGCATCCATCCTGCCCGTATCGAAGAAGTGGTGAACAAGGTACGCAGGCAAGTGGAAGAAGAACTTGTTGAAATAGGCAAACGCACCACTATCGACTTGGGAGTTCACGGACTGCATCCCGAACTGGTTCGTTTGGTGGGAAAAATGAAATACCGTTCATCTTACGGTCAAAACTTGTTGCAACACGCGCGTGAAACGGCAAACCTTTGCGCCACTATGGCTTCGGAACTGGGATTGAATCCGAAAAAAGCGAAACGCGCCGGATTGCTGCACGATATCGGTAAAGTGCCCGACGACGAACCGGAATTGCCGCACGCGATTTTAGGTATGCGCCTGGCTGAGAAATACAAGGAAAAACCGGATATTTGCAACGCTATCGGGGCGCACCACGACGAAGTAGAGATGGAAACGCTTATCGCGCCTGTTGTTCAGGCTTGCGACGCTATTTCGGGAGCGCGTCCGGGGGCGCGCCGCGAGATTGTGGAAGCCTATATCAAACGCCTGAACGATTTGGAAAATCTGGCGCTTTCTTACCCCGGCGTACTCAAAACTTACGCTATTCAGGCAGGTCGCGAGTTGCGCGTGATTGTTGGAGCTGACAAACTCGACGATAAAGAAACGGAATTGCTTTCTTTCGATCTTGCTAAAAAAATACAGGACGAAATGACCTATCCGGGGCAAGTGAAAATTACTGTAATCAGAGAAACGAGGGCGGTAAGTTTTGCGAAATAATGTATTAATTAGCGAATTAGTAAATTAGCAAATTAGCAAATCTATTGTGTCCTATTGTGCCTATTGTGGTTTATTTTCTTTGCGTTCTTTGCGTTCTTAGCGGTTATTTTTCCCCCGCTTTTACATAATTTTAGGTATTTATAAATTTATAGCACATTTTTTGCGATACTACCAAGATTTGCTTTATCTTTGTGGTAGAAAAAGTCAAGTTTCTGACGATACAGTTTTTTGCAGACACTTTT
>JAISXQ010000227.1 GCA_031270425.1 Prevotellaceae bacterium
AACGGAAAATATCGGCGTCGAGCATTATTTTGCGTTGAGGAATACTTTTATCCAACCCGCATTTAGCGTTAACGCTTACGCAAAAACACACTCGGAACGGGCAAAACCGACTTATCCCGAACTCTATTTCCTGCTGTTGAACGAGCGCAACCGGCTCTGCGAACTGCAAAACCTGCCTGTATACCTCGTTGCCGGAAGCAATACGGTATTCGAAATGGCGGAATACCTGCCTCAAAACGAAAAGGAATTGCTGGAAATAAAAGGCTTCGGACCGGCGAAGGTGGAAAAATACGGACGTCTTTTCCTGCATATCATTGACGAATATTGCCGGAAACACAAGCTCGCTTCGCGCATGGAAGAAAAAGCGGAAAAGCGCCAACGAAAAAAGAAGGAAGAAAAATTAAAGAAAGCTCCCAAAGGAGAAAGCGGGCGGATAAGTCTGGAAATGTACCGGTCGGGCAAAAGCATGGAAGAAATTGCCAAGGAACGCAACTTAGCCGTATCGACTATCGGGACGCATCTGGCGCATTTTGTGCGCTCGGGCGAACTGGATATTGCGCTCTTCACAACGGAAGAACAACGCAAGCTTGCCGGCGAACTTCTCAAAAACCGCGACGAAAATACTTCCGAATATAAGGCGCTAAGCGAAAGATTTTCAAACATCGAAATAATGATGCTGCTTGCCTGGGTAAGGCGGAAGAACGAGGATGGAGACTGGAAATAGACAGTTTTTGCTTTGTTCACGATGAAATTTAGAGGTATATTTATTACATTTGCACTGAATTCAAATTGGATATGGCAAAAAAAACGGTCAAAAACACATTGGCGAGAAGGACTTCGTTGCGTACACACCGTCAGGTTTTCACTCTGAATGATGAAGAGAACAAGGCTCTTAGCCGGTATATTGAAAAATACAACGTACAAAACAAGTCGAAATTCATCAGAGAAACATTAATGCTTGCCGTGATTCGGAAAATGGAAGAAGATCACCCTACCTTGTTCGATTGAGATTAAGTAACATAAAACAAGCATTATTAACAATGCTTTTCTGTTAGCTTGGATTTTTCCCAAACCTTAAATTTTTACCACAACCAATTCAATGCTTCGAAATCCTGAATAGGAAATCGACGCGGTCAATTAACAATCGGCGTAAGCCAAATCTTGGAATATGGAATACAGTTTATTAATTGCTCTTTGCGCTTTCGCCGCCGGATTTTTTGCGGCATGGTTTTTTTCTACAAAAAAAATATCGAAGAAAGAAGCGGGTTATACCGCTAAAATCGACAGTTTAACCGCATTGCAAAACGAATCGGATAAGGAACGGTTAATTGCGCAGGAAACGCTTCGCATCAAAACGGATGAATTGATGCGAACGCAACGGGAATTGCAGGAGCAAAGCGAAGCATTGCAGTTGAAATTGGTGGAAATAGCTAAACTGGAATCGCAAAACGCCAGTTTGCAGGAAAAACTCGAAAACCAGAAGTCGGAAATCGAAGCCATGCAGAAAAGGCTCGCCACCGAATTTGAAAATATCGCATCCAAAATATTGAAAGAGCGATCCGACGAGTTCTCCGCGTCGAACTATAAAAATTTAGGCGAAATACTGAATCCCTTGAAAGAAAGAATCCAGCTTTTCGAGAAAAAAGTGGATGAAACCTACGACAAAGAATTGCGCGACAAAATCACCCTGAAAGAAGAAGTAAAACGCTTGGTGGAACTGAACACCCGCGTAAGCGAAGAAGCCAACAACCTGGCAAAAGCCTTGAAAGGCGACACGAAAAAACAGGGGAACTGGGGCGAAATTGTGTTGGAGCGCGTACTGGAACGTTCGGGACTGACCAAAGGACAGGAATACGAACGCGAAGAAGAAGTGGAAGCGTCCGACTCGTCGCGGCAACGACCGGACGTAATTGTACATTTGCCCGACAGCAAGCATATTATAATCGACTCGAAAGTGTCGCTTGTCGCCTACGAGAGGTACGTGTCCGACGAGCAGGAAGGGGCAGGACTCCGGCACATTAAAGAACACGTCCAGTCCATCCGCAGCCATGTGAAACTGTTGAGCGAAAAAAATTATCAGAACGCGCAAAATATAAACACCCCCGATTTCGTTTTATTGTTTGTACCCATCGAAGCCTCTTTTTCGGCGGCGGTACAGGAAGACGGCGACCTGTTTTCCTACGCCTGGGAACGTAAAATCGTTATTGTAAGTCCGACAACCTTGCTGGCAACGCTGCGGACGATTTCTTCTATCTGGAAACAGGAAAATCAAACCAAAAACGCGCAGGAAATAGCGCGTTTGAGCGGAACGTTATACGATAAGTTTATCGGTTTTACCGAAGATATGCTTAGAATAAAGACGAACATCGACCGTGCATCAGGAGCTTACGACGACGCTGTCCGCAAAATGAAAGACGGGAACGGAAACATTATCCGCACTGCCGAAAAAATTAAGGAACTGGGAGCTAAGGCAGGAAGCAAATCGCTTCCCGCAGGTTTTGATGATTATTAAAACACTCTAACACTCTAAACTTTAAACTCTAAACTCTAAACTCTAAAACTATAAACTATAAACTCTAAACTCTAAACTACCCCAAACTTTACACCGGATTATGGAATTTAAACCATTTTTTTTAGCTGTTTTTCTATCTTTTATACTTGTTGCGCCTGCTGTGAACGCCCAGAGAGCGGACGCCGTCAGGGATTCCATTCCCGCCGTCCTGCCTCCCGATTCGATACTTCCGGCTGAATCGGCAAGCAAAAAAGAAGGCTTGGCTTTACTGCGAGATTCTATTAAATCCGAAAAGAAATTCCCTAATATTGATGAACTTTTTCAATCCGCACCGGACAGGGAAACGGAAACAGGCAAGGATTCTTTACTTCAAGTTGCGGAAGAAAGCGAAATTGCCGTAGAGGAAGATACGCTTGTGAAAAAAGAGGAAGAATTTATTCCCCGTTTCTACGATTATATTGCTGAACTTTGCCACGAGGCGCTTAACGATTCCGCGATTCAACGTGCTTTGGAGAGTAGCCGGAATCTGCCTCTAAATGAAGAAGATTACACTGCTTACTTCGCCAATCCCTTCTTTATCGATTTGGTTTATTTGGGAATACCGCTGGACATAAAATGGAAATTACCCACTAATTTTACCGGATTGCTGTATCAGTCGGAGCCGGTTCCTTTGGCGGATATTAACGATATGAAACTGCCGCTTGTCGAGAACAGACAATCGCTCTGCGATTTGCGTAAAAGCGCCAGGGACGAGATTTCGCAGAGCAGAATCGACTTATACGCGTCCATTTTTACGAAACTGCCCAGCCCCAACAGGAATAAAAGCAGGCTGATTACCACCAAACCGCTGCAAGAAGTCAAATTTGTGGAAGAAAACGTAACGGCGAGGATGTCGAGAAGGCTGCAAATAGAGAAACCGGTTGCCGGACCCTGGCAAAAAAAGGCGAACGCCATGGTTCAGTTCTCGCAGAACTACGTGTCGGACAACTGGCATCAGGGAGGTAGCGGCAACATGGCTGTATTGGGAATTTTAACCGGACAACTGAATTACAACAATAAAAAAAATATCCAATGGGAGAACAGCGGCGAATGGCGTGCCGGATTTATGAATGTGGACGATACTACGGCGTTGCGGATGTTCAACACGAACGACGATGTGTTGAAAATAAACAGTAAATTGGGTATCAAGGCAGGCGGGAACTGGTTTTACAGCGGCAACCTCGATTTTTCCACGCAGTTTTTCGACAACTACAAGTCGCTTACTTCAAAAGAATTAAAGACTACATTTTTAACGCCTGTCCGGCTGACCATCGGCGTGGGGATGGACTATAAATACAAAACCATTGCTTCTATCATGTTCGCGCCTATCGCCTACAAAATGGTTTACGCCAACGACACGGTAAAAAACACCGACCCTGACGCAAAAAAAATCAATACGAATCCCAATTCCTTCGGTATCGAAACAGGCAAAA
>JAISXQ010000014.1 GCA_031270425.1 Prevotellaceae bacterium
GACCGAAACCATCCATTTCTCCCCAAACAACAGCACAATCAAGGATTCCGCGTCCAAATATAATAATCCTGTTACTCCAAACACTAAAAATACTACCGTTTCCAGCGATTTTACAACTACCCGTTTTACTTGTTCAATATCATCCTGCAAGTGGCTGATAACCGGAAAAAAGACTCCGCTCAAACTATCCGACGTATAAGAAGCAATCATGTGGTTGAACGATTTTGCCCTGTTGTAAGAACCAAGCGTATCAGAATTAAACATTTTCCCGATAATCAACTCGTCCAGCTTAACATAAACAGTATCCAATAAACGTACCAAAAACATCTTATATCCGAAACCGAATAAATCCCGTATTTCGGACAGCCTGAAAAGCAGCTTTGGACGCCAGGAAGATTGCATCCACAATACCAGTGAAGTTACAACAGCTCCCGCGATATTGGAATACACCAAACTCCACGCTCCATAACCGGAGAAAGCCAGCCAGACGCCAAGAACGCCCTGCACGAGAGCGCCCGACAAGTTGGAAAAAGTCAGTTGCTTTATTTTCAACTGTTTGGACATCATGGCGCGCTGTACGCCATTTGCCGCGTAAAGGATAAAAAGAAAGGCTACTACCCGTACAATACTGCCAACCTCATCATTTTGATAAAAATTCCCTATTAAGCCCGAAAATGCGACAAGCAACAAGGTTAGAATAATAGCCAGAATAAGGTTGATATAGAATATTGTATTTATCTGTATTTCCGTAGGATTTTTTTTCTGTACCAATGCCATAGTGAGCCCAAAATCCATAAAAATCTGCGAAACGGAAATAAAAACCATCGCCATGGCTACCAGTCCGAAATCATCGCGCGAAAGCAGACGCGCCAAAAAGATAGAAACAACGAACGTTACTACATGCGTCGCTATTTTCCCCACAAAATTCCAAGCGATGCCGGTTATGCCTTTATTTTTTAATTCGGATGTTTCCAACTGCTATACACTTTATAAACTTCATTTCCTTCATAACTTGCAACTAAATCGGTTTTGCTATATAAAAAATCGGGCTTGCGGGAGAATTATACATAAGTTTAATGCTTGAATATGAACGTGCAAAAGTAGTAAAAAGACTTCACTTTACAAATTTTAGATGTTTTACTGGTGCATTTCAAATTGTCGCATCCGTTAAGCAGCTCTTCCATAGGCATTTTAAGAAAATCTATGACTTTTGATCACTGTTTATTCATGGATAATACCTGTAATCGGAGCATGTTTTCAGCATCCCTTCGACTCCAGCATTGTCCGGCGGGCATTGCTAATTAAGCATAGTATTCCTGTTTTTCATCAAACTTATACGACTGAAATCCTGTTAATTGTAATATTTATTTTAGTAAAATCCATATATAGTTAGCAATGCCCCAATCTTTACTTAAATATCCAACCGCTCGTGCAGACTTGTAGTCCGTGTGTTACTCGGCGGGGCAAGTTGTATTAATATGTTGGTTAAAACCAACGGCAACAGATATTCAGAACTTAGCAGACTTGGGATGTGTGGGTAGGGTAGGGTAGGAGGCTTTATGTATTCCTCCGTCTTGAAAGGCAGAGTTAAAATAATCGGAAGCCAGCATAATTGCAAAAACGAAAAAAAACTTTTCGATTCTGTTTTTACCGAATTATATATGTATTTTTGTCTGCCGTAGATAACCGGAATATCCGGTATATTTAACATTTCTGATGAAAAAACGCATTATCATATCCGTAACCAGCGATTTGGCAACCGACCAAAGGGTTCTCAAATCGGCGTTTTCCTGTCATAAAAACGGATATGATGTTTTGCTCGCCGGAAGAAAGCTAAAAAACAGCCTGCCGTTAAACTTGCCGTTCAAATATCTTCGCTTCCGGCTGATTTTCAATTCTTCCGCATTTTTTTACGCCGAATACAACATCCGTTTATTCTTTTTTCTGCTCTTTTCCCGCTGCGATATTTTGCTTTCGAATGATACGGACACGCTGCCCGCAAATTACCTCGTTTCGCAGTTACGCCGTAAAAAGCTGGTTTTCGACGCACACGAACTTTTTCCCGAAGTCCCCGAACTGGCTCGCCGCCCGTGCGTGAAAAAGATTTGGGAAAAACTGGAAGACTTCATCTTCCCCCGCCTGCAATATTCATACACTGTTTGCCAATCCATTGCCGGTTATTACAACAGGAAATACGGTATCGAAATGAAGGTAGTGCGCAACGTGCCCTACTACCGCCAAACGACGAGCCGGCTACTGAGGGAACAATTTCCCGGTAAAAAAATCGTTCTATACCAGGGAGCGCTGAATGTAGGCAGGGGCTTGGAATGGGTAATCGACGCGATGCCGTTGATTGATAATGCCGTTCTCGTGATTATTGGTTGCGGCGACATCCGGCAACAGCTGGAAACGCAGGTCGAACGGTTAAAACTTAAAGATAAAGTCTTTTTTGCGGGTAAAATCGGCGGCGACAAATTGCACGAATATACATCGTCAGCCGATATTGGGTTGTGCTTGTTGGAATCTCGGGGGCTGAGCTATTATTACTCCCTGCCCAACCGCATTTTCGATTATATACAAGCCGGTCTGCCTGTTTTGGCAACGTGCTTTCCCGAAATAGAAAACATAGTGGCGACCTGCAAAACGGGCGTACTTATCGACCGTTACGAAGCGGATTTTATCGCCGCTACAATTAACGATATGCTCAACAATCCGTTGGATACAAGCCATTTCGGCGACTTGGCAAAGGAATTTTGTTGGGAAAACGAAGAAAAGATTTTAATGGGGATAATAAGCCCCCTAAATCCCCCATAGGGGACTTACTTAGCAACAAGCGTTAAGCGGCAAACGGCAAGCAGTAAGCCTATTAACGATTAAATAAATCTTGAAATTTTGAATCCCGATTCCCGATAGAATTCGGGACGGGAGAAATCTTGAAATTCTGAATCCCGATAGCTATCGGGAGAAACTATAAATCGCCCCACTTCCAAGAAAGTCCCCCTTGGGGGATTTAGGGGGCTATTAAAACTCTATGCTTTCTATT
>JAISXQ010000113.1 GCA_031270425.1 Prevotellaceae bacterium
GAAGAAGCCGTTGTCGCCTGCATCTTTTCGGAAGCCTTGCACAGGCAGTACGAGCCTGCCGACTTTAAAACTTTCGAGCGCTGGGTAAGGAAATACGTCAACAACTGGGCTGATTGCGATACTTTGTGCAATCATACGATAGGGACATTCGTAATGATGTATCCCGCCTGTATCAACGAACTGAAAAAATGGGCTGAATCGCCGGAACGCTGGGTAAAACGAGCCGCTGCCGTAAGCCTGATTATTCCGGCGCGGAAAGGACTGTTTTTGCAGGATATTTTTGAAATCGCCAATACCTTGCTTCTCGACAAAGACGATATGGTGCAAAAAGGCTACGGCTGGATGCTGAAAGCGGCAAGCCAGGCGCATCAACAGGAAGTTTTTGATTACGTGATCTCTAAAAAAGCCGTTATGCCCCGCACAGCCCTGCGTTACGCCATCGAAAAAATGCCGGAAGAATTACGGGTGGAAGCAATGAAGAAATAGCGAAAATCCCCTAATCGCCTGATTAGCAGTAAGCGGAAAGCAGTAAGTTGCAGTCGGCAAGTCCCTCAAAAAAACACATGTGGTGGATTTACACGAAACTTTCTATCTTTGCTCTTTGTTCTTTGTTCTTTGTTCTTTGCTCTTTGTTCTTTGCTCTTTACCCTTTACTCTAAAATCTGTATTCTCTTAATCTATAAAAATATGCAAACCATCAAATGGGGAATTATCGGCTGCGGCAACGTCTGCGAAAAGAAAAGCGGTCCGGCGTTTTATAAAATCGACGGTTCGGAACTCGTTGCCGTCATGCGCCGCGACGGAGAAAAAGCAAAGGATTTCGCGCTGCGCCACGGAGCGAAACGCTGGTACAGCGACGCCGCGGAACTGATAAAGGATCCCGAAGTAAATGCGGTGTACGTCGCTACGCCGCCCAGCACGCACAAACATTACGCTATCGAAGCCATGCGGGCGGGAAAACCCGTTTATGTGGAAAAACCTATGGCTATAAATTACGCCGAGTGCATGGAAATGATACGCATATCGGAAGAAACAGGGCAAAAACTCTTTCCGGCATTTTACCGCCGCGCGTTGCCTTATTTCCTGAAAGTAAAGGAAATAGTCGAAAGCGGAGCGATAGGCAAACCTTTGCAGGCAAGCGTCGTACAATACCGCCCCGCATCCGCTTCGGACGTGCTGCAAACCGCGCACAGCTGGCGGGTGGACAAAGCCATAGCGGGCGACGGCTATTTCTACGATTTGGCTCCCCACGCCTTGGACATACTCGACTACATACTGGGCGAAACGGAAGACGCTAAGGGTTTTGCAGCGAATATGCAAGGTTTTTACAATGCCTCGGACAGTATTTCGGCTGCGCTGCGTTTTAAATCGGGTGCGACCGCGGTAGTGCAGTACTGCTTTGTCGCGTCCGAAAAATCGGGCAGCGAACAAGCCTGCATTATCGGTACGAAAGGAAAGGTGGAATTTAATATTTTTTCCTTTGAACCCATCCGCCTGCTTGCGGAAACAGGCGAAGAGCGTTACACAATTGTCCAGCCCGAACACATACAAATGCCGCTTATCCAAACGATTGTGGACGAATTGCACGGAGTGGGGACTTGTCCGTCAACAGCCCGAAGCGGCGCGAGAACAGCGCGGATAATGGATTTAATTTTCGGGAAAGAGGAAGTTGTTTGAATTAATTCTGCAAATCGGTAGGATTTCTAAGGCTTTTATAAAAAAAAATTGCGTTTCAAGGGGGGATAAGCGACTTTATTTCCGTATTTTTGCACGTTTAAGTTTTCGACAAGCAAAACATGGATAAGAAAAAAACAATTATAGGCATCACACACGGCGATATTAACGGAATCGGCTACGAAGTTATTTTAAAAACCCTGGCGGAAAGCAAAGTTTTTGAGAACAGTTTTATTCCGGTTATTTACGGTTCGTCGAAAGCGGCGGCTTACTACCGCAAAAATATCGATTTGCCCAATTTAAGTCTGAATGTTATCAATTCTGTTGAAGAAGCCAACCCGAAGCGGATTAACATTATCAACTGCGTGGACGACGAAGTGAAAGTCGAAATCGGGCAAGCCACCGAAGAAGCGGGAAAAGCGGCTTACATGGCGCTCGAACAGGCAAGCGGAGATATGGAAAAAGGCTTGCTGAGCGCTCTGGTTACCGCGCCCATCAACAAGCGCACGATACAGTCCGACAAGTTCAAGTTTCCGGGGCATACGGAATATCTGGAGAAAAAATTCGCCGGTGGGTCGCCCGCTCTTATGATGCTGGTAAACGATGTGCTGCGCGTGGCTGTCGTTACCGGACACGTGGCTTTAAAAGACGTGTCGCCGTCGATTAGCCAAAAACTCATCGTTGAGAAACTGAAAGTATTGAACAATTCCCTGAAAAAAGATTTTTCCATCGTGCGTCCGCGCATCGCCGTACTGGGGCTTAACCCTCATGCCGGCGACAACGGTGTTATCGGAAAAGAAGAAAGCGAAATTATCGCTCCCGCCATCAAAGAGGCCGAGAGTAAAGGCGTACAGTGTTTCGGTCCCTATCCTGCCGACGGATTTTTCGGGGCAGAGCGTTTCAAGCAGTTCGACGCGGTACTTGCCATGTACCACGACCAGGGGTTAATCCCTTTCAAAACCATCGCAATGGAAACCGGAGTGAACTATACGGCGGGCTTATCCATAGTACGCACTTCGCCCGACCACGGAACCGCCTACGATTTAGCCGGTAAAAACCAGGCTTCGGAAGAATCGTTCCGCCAAGCCCTGTATCTGGCGTACGACATTTGCAAAAATCGCAATTGGGATGCGGAAATACGGGCAAACCCTCTGAAATCGCAAAGCGTAGTTGAACGGGGCGGACGGATTGAGTAAAAAAAAGTCTTTTGAGACAGCCCCTTCAAAAAACAAGAACTAAAATGAAGTATTTTTTCTTTTTCCTTTTAATTCTTTTGCCGTTATCATGCCGTAAACAGGCGCCTCAGCTTCCGTCGAACAAAGGCGGGGAAGTTGACGGACAAGCCGTTGCGCTATTGGGTATCAATAAAACTATCGCCAACGAAGAAGACAGCCTTCTTTTACGCTATGTTTCGACCATCGATTCCGTTTTCGAGAAAAACAACGCCGGATTTTGGTACCGGATACACAAGCGCGGAAACGGCGAGCCGGTACAGGAAAAAATGCTTGTAACTATTTCTTATCAAGTATATTTATTGGACAACAACATTATTTCCGAAACAACATATCAAAGCGTCGAAATTGGAAAAAAGCAACTGCCGACAGGCTTGGAAGAAGGATTAAAATTAATGAGGAAAGGCGAAAGCGCCACTTTTATCGTGCCTTGGTACATCGCTTACGGTATGAAAGGAAAGGGTGAAATTCCACCCTATACGTCGGTGATATTCGAGGTGAAATTAGCAAATTAGCAGATTAGCAAATTAGCAGATTAGCAAATGAGCAAATGAGCACATTGGCACATCAGCACATCAGCACATCAGCACATCAGCACATCAGCACATTAGCACATCAGCACATCGGCACATCGGCACATCAGCACATCGGCACATCGGCACATCAGCACATCAGCACATCAGCACATCAGCACATCAACTCGTTTACTGAAATTTAACTTTTTCATTTTGTAATAAAATCGGATATTTGCACTATAATTTTTGTTCACAAAACAGATGAACCCCGTGAGAGAAAAAATCTCTCACACAATTTGTCCCAACGTGTTGGGAAAGAGATAATTAAAAAATCTTGTGTCTTGATTCTTGGTTCTTGATTCTTGATTCTAATTTTATAAACAGATGAAAAAAGCCTTTATTATTCTTGTGAGTTGCGTTATTTCTTTCGCTTTTTTTTCCTGCAACGACCAGGCAACTTATGCGGAAAACTTGAAAGCAGAAAAGAAATTAATCAGCGATTACATCAAACGCAACAATATCAAGATATTATCTACGCCCCTGCCATCCGATCAGGTATGGCCGTCAAACGATT
>JAISXQ010000130.1 GCA_031270425.1 Prevotellaceae bacterium
ATAATAATGGATATTTGTTTCGCCCGAGTTGTACATGTCGGAAACCGAAAATGAAAAATTAGGCGCAACGGACAATTCTACAAGCGCTGCCATCCAATCGCCCAGGTCGTCTCTTGTCTGCAAATATTGAAGTTCCGAACGGAGCGACGCTTTTTTGCTGATTTGATATTTCCCTTCGCCGACAAAAATATTGGCGCGTACAGCGTCGCCATGTCCTTCTACAACAAATTGGTTGTGAAATAAATTGGTATATAGCAAGTTAAAAGAAAAGTCGCGCGTTGCTCTTTTATCGATGTTCCATGTTATATCTTGATAATACAGTTCGTTTCCCAACTTAAAAAACGCAGAAGTATAACCGTTTGTTCCCTTAAATGCGTCGGCAGCCGCTACGCCTTGGTTTGCTTCGACCGGCTCTTTATCAATGGAACGAATGTGCGAAAAGTTTAATTTCACTTTTGTTCCGTATTTCCCGCCCAACGTTGTTTTCCTTTTAAATAAATAGCCCAATTCTCCTTGAAACGCCCATTCGCCACCGGCAATTTGCGTAGCGTAAGGGTAAATCGTCGTCAGGGCATAAGTCTGTAAATTCGTAAATGCTGGCAAATGATTGATAAACAACGATGTACCGGTTACAGAACGTTTGCTTTTGAATGCCATGTTTTCGCTTCGTTTCGCTTGCAGCAGGACGCTCATTCCGCTTTTGGAATAAGAACCGGACAGTAACAACGCGCTTCCGTTTTTGTAAATATAACCGTTGTCGAACGATGGGTCGTTCGCTTTCCAGGCATATTCGGTCGTAAAACTGTAATTCCCTTTTTGCAGTTTTAACCGTCCGGCAAAAGCGCCTATATTTTCCGGCAAATTCAATTTTTTATCCAGTCCGACAAGTATGTCCTCCTCCTTTTCGTGTTTGCTAACAAAAGATGTTCCCAATGTTAAGTAAGTAGCTGATTCCTGCATCTTTTTACTCCATTCACTTATATTCAGTTCCATATCGCCGCCCCACACAAAGCTGTCGTTCCACTCGAAATACCTGCGCTGCCGTCCTCCGAGCAGTTTTATGTTGGCGCCTTTAAATGGCTGGTAAACAAAACGCGCGCCCCGCAACGAATTGTCGATACCCAAACTCCGTTCTTCGTAAGTTCTGAAAATTAAACCGTTCCCAAATTGGTCGTAAAAATCCCCGATCGTCAACCTTGTGTTTTTGTAAATGCCTGTAATGTAAACATTTGAAATTCCGTAGCCTGCAAAATCCGCTTCAAAACCCGGCAGGGGATGCTTCATATACTCAAAACGGGTTCCGGCTGTAATGTATTTACTTTGTAAACTTACATTAAGGTAGGTATTAGATTGTATCCAATGGTCTTTTGCGGCATTGATGGAAGCGTCTTCCCGCGGTAAAAGAATATCCGTTTGAAGACTTCCACTTAATGCAATTTTATCGGTAAGGTTTATTTGCGAATATAATAATTCGGAAAACAAAAAGCAAAAAACAAAAAAATAGAGTTTTTTCATAAAAAACGGCTCTAATATAAAAAGCAAGCGTAAAACCTTGGAATTATTTTTTTTCAGCAATTAATTTACGCACTTCATCAATTAAATGCTTTTCCGAGCCATCGGTGTAACCTGTACGCGACAGAACAATTTTACCGTTGCGGTCGACTACAAATGCTGCCGGAATGAGATTTACTCCCAAGGCGCGTTTAAAATCGCTGTTCGGGTCTAACAATACCTCAAATTCCCAACCGGAACTGTCCGCCATTGGTTTTACGCGGGCTGAGTTTTGTGCTTCGTCGATAGAAACAGCGACAACTTTTACGCCGGTTTCGTCCTGCCAGTCGGGGTAAACTTCGTGTATAGCTTTCAACTCGCGCAGGCATGGTTTGCACCACGAGGCGAAAAAAGTAATGATAAAAGGTTTTCCGTTGTTGTTGAGTTTTGACGTGTCAACCGTTTTTCCGTTGATGTCGCGCAGCGCGACCGAAGGCAATTGGGCGAAAACAGGAGACAGGACAAGCCCCCCGAAACAAAGGGATACAAGGACAAATGTCCTGATTGTTTTTGTTGTAACAGTAGATAGATGCATTACTATATATTTTTTAGCTTGAAACCATTATCGGGTTCAACGTTTAACAAATATGCCGAATATCGCATAACATTACAATTGTTTTAAAAAAGAAACAAGGTTTTCGTCCCGCGAAAGGTACAGCTTCTTTCGCAACCGGGTTCGAGCTACTTCTATGCTTTTTACCGATTGAAATGTAATGGAAGATATTTCTTTTGTACTCATATTCAGTTTTAAAAAAGCGCAGAGTTTTTCTTCGTTTGGCGTTAAGTCGGGAAAGCGTTTGCGAAGGCGTATGTAAAAATTTTCGTGCACTTGTTGAAAACGTATCTCGAACTCTCCCCATGTGGAATTGTCAATGTGTTGTTTCACCTCTTTTATAATGGATTCCAACCATGTTTTTTCCTCTTTGCTTACGGGTGTAAAATTGAGAAGTTTTTGAACCATGGAAGTTATGAACTCATTTTTCTGAACTAAATACATAACCGATGTGGCAAGTTCCTTGCTTTTAAATTCCACATCCGTTCTCAACTGTTGGTTTCGCAGCAATAGATTTTCTTTTTCGAGCAATAAATTCTTGTTTTCGACCTTCGATTTTTTCTTTTTCACTATTTGGTTCCGGTTGAAAAGCATCAA
>JAISXQ010000167.1 GCA_031270425.1 Prevotellaceae bacterium
CGAGCCTGTTCTTTCGTGAGATATTGATGATCGAATAATTTGTACAGTATTTGTTTCATGATGAAGAAAAATATAGACCCCTAAATCCCGACCTCTCTCCCTCCCGCTGAGGCGGGACAAGCTCTTCGGGTACTCTCCCCTGAAAGGGAGAGACAACGGAAAATAGTTTTAGGGGACTTTTGAGTTTGTAAAACGTAATATCGTTGTTCTGTTATGCTACCTGTCCCCTTTTAGGGCAGGGGTCTTTTTAAAAAATTTTCCATTATTTTCTTGCCCTCCGGCGTAAGCACCGATTCGGGATGAAACTGCACGCCGTGTACATCAAATGTTTTGTGTTTCAACGCCATAATTTGTCCTTTCTCGTCCACTGCCGTTATTTGCAGGCATTCGGGTAATTTATCCTTATTTACTATCCACGAATGATAACGTCCTGCTTCTATTTCGCTGTCCAATCCGTCGAAAATATAATCGTCGCCGGTGATTTTTATCGTTGTCGCTACTCCGTGATACACATCTTCGAGGTTGGTCAATGTCGCGCCGAAGGCTTCGCCTATTGCCTGCTCGCCGAGGCATACTCCCAACATGCTTTTTGCCGGAGCATAGCGTTCAATCAGCGGGAGCAACAGTCCCGCTTCGGACGGAACGCCGGGTCCGGGCGAAAGGATGATTTTATCGAAACGTTCTACTTCGTCCAAGCTTATTTTATCGTTCCGGTGAACTTCTACCTTGTTGTAACCCAATTCTTTTATCAAATGAACCAGATTATACGTAAAAGAATCGTAATTGTCGAAAACTAAAATAGATCCCCTGCCCCCTGAAAGGGAAATATTAGTATTGGTCTGCTTTTGAATATCTTTATCCATAATTTTATCGTTGTGCCGGTAGTTTCTCTTTAATTTTTCAATTTCTCTGCCAACTCAATGGCTTTTTTCAATGCGCCGAGTTTATTGTTCACTTCCTGCAACTCGTTCTCTTCCTTCGATTTGCTGACAATGCCCGCGCCTGCCTGATAATACAATTCGTTGTTCTTACTGAAAAAAGAGCGTATCGTAATGGCTTGATTGATGTCGCCGTTCAGTCCGATATATCCGATGCAGCCGCCATAAATACCGCGTCCCGTTTTTTCGACGCTGTTAATCAGCTCCATCGCCCGTACTTTCGGCGCACCCGACAACGTTCCGGCGGGGAAGGTGTCGGCAAATACTTTCACGCTGTTACTCCCTTCTTCCACCTTTCCGCTTACGCGCGACACCAAATGAATAACGTGCGAATAATATTGCACTTCCTTGTAAAAATCAACTTTCACACCGGAAGTGTTGCGGCTCAAATCGTTGCGAGCCAAATCGACGAGCATGACGTGTTCGGCATTTTCTTTCGGGTCGGCAAGCAGAATTTCGGTTTGGCGTTGGTCTTTCGCCGAATCGCCGGTACGTAAAACCGTTCCTGCAATCGGATCGATGCAGGCGCGTCCGCCGCTGATTTTACAGTGCGTTTCGGGCGAAGAACCGAAAATACGGAAAGAACCGAAATCGAAATAAAACAAGTAGGGCGAAGGATTTACCGAACGCAGGGCGCGGTACACCTTAAAATCGTCGCCCGCGAAACGCTGCCGGAAACAGCGCGAAAGCACGATTTGAAATACATCGCCGCGTTTACAGCGTTTAATTCCTTCGCTTACCATCCGCTTGTAATCTTCGTCCGTGATGTTCGACACTTCGTTCCCGACAGCCGAAAAATCGTAAGACGCGAAGTTACGGTTTTCAATCACATTCAGCACGCGCTGCATTTCGCTCGTTTCACCTTCAAACAGATTTTCAACCAAAATCAACTCATTGCGGAAATGATCCACCACAATAATATATTTATACAGCAGATACATAATATCGGGAACCGGTGTTCCGTCGACGAAAGACGGTCTGTCGGGATGTACCGCTTCAAAATAACGCACGGCTTCGTAGGACATGTAACCGAAAAAACCGTTGACGCCGCTTGGATTTTCATTGCTTCGGATAACGAAAGAATGAATAAAAGCGTTCAACTCATCGGGAACGGAAACGTCCTTCCCAATGCTTTTTTCCACTTTCGCTTCGCCTCTTACCATCGTTGTTATCGTAGCTTTCTCCACCTGAAACCGCGCAACCGGGTCAATTCCGATAAAAGAATAGGAATTTTCGTTGCTGTGGAAGTCGGAACTTTCGAGCAATACCGATTCGGGATACAATTCCCTAATTTTCAGATACATGCTGATGGGCGTTTGCAAATCCGCAAGCAGGGAAACAGAGCGAACTGACAGCCCCCGAACCCCTAAATCCCCTGAAGGGGACTTTTCTCCTAAATTATTATCTTTTTTCATTGTTTTATTCTGTTAATAATTTCGTTTTCAATTTGTTTCAGTGTATTTTCAGTGTCATTTACAACTTGGTCATTTGTAAAACGAATCACTTTTAATCCTAAACCGGCTAATTCATCATCTCTATTTTCATCGTAACAATATTGTTCCGGCGTATTATGATAGCCTCCGTCAACTTCGATTATTAACTTTGCTTTATGGCAGTAAAAATCCGCAATAAAATACAAAACAGGATGTTGTCGTTTAAAACGTATTCCTTTTATTTTGATTTGAGCTAAATAGATCCATAGAAAATTCTCTGCCTCAGTTGGATTTTCTCTTAGCTTTTTTGCCAATTCAAAATGAACAGGCAAAGCGCCATAAAACATATTCTTACCTTCATTCATATCTAACGTCTTTAAGTCCCCTAAAACTATTTTCCTTTTTCTCTCTCCATTGGGAGAGAGTACCCGAAGGGGGAGAGAGGTCGGGGATTTAGGGGTTATTTAGAGCTGTAATT
>JAISXQ010000186.1 GCA_031270425.1 Prevotellaceae bacterium
TATCTATGATGCTCACTATCTCGTGCCCGCGGTTTAAAGCGATGCGCTCGATAGTTTTTCCCATTTTTCCGTATCCGATAAGAGCAAGTTTCATTCGTAAAATTTTTCAGAACTACAAAAGTACACAATGTTAAACAAAAAACGGTCAGATAATTAGAAATATTATTTACTTTCAGGCATAAGATTTATAAAAAACAAAAAAATAAGTGAAAGCTCGCCGGTTTTTCGAACAAAAAAACGTTACCTTTGTTTTCAAAATCAAAGCAATATCTCATTTTTAGAAATGAAAAGGCTGTTTAAATCATTCGCCGCGATTGTAACGACCGTGTTGTATCTTTTGACAACAACGGGATTTGCTGTGCATGAATGTAAAACAAGCCAGTTAAAAAGCCCGGTATTCAGCCCTATTTTTAGCGAAGATAATACATCTTGCTGCTCCGGTAAACATAAAGAAAACCACGGGGAAGAAGAACGTATTTCATGCGGAACTTGTTGCTCTTTGACTTACAAATCGCTGGAAAGCGAACATAATTATACGCAGCAAATTGTTCAAAACCAAATTTTTGAAACGCTTGTTGCTGTTGCCGCTATTCCCTCGTCGCTAAGTATTCCCGATATTGCTCCGGCACAAAAAGACGAATATTATCCTCCACCCTGTTTATTTGGGGAGACGCTTCCCATCTACTATTTCTGCCAGTTAAGATTATGATTAGTGTATGAATTTCGGGTTACCGGACAGGTTCCCGCAACGATTCAATGCCTTCATTTTGACAACATTTGAACTTGCTTTCAGCATGAAAGCGTGTTTGTTGTTTTTTTTTGAAGCGTTTTTATTCATCATTATTTCAGTTACATTTAATCATATCAAAAATGGAACTATTTTTTAAATCCCAATACATATTTTTGCTGCTTTTATTTTTGTCGGGCGGCAATTTGTACGCGCAACACATACACGGACATGTTTTTCACGAGGAGAATGGCGAACTGACCGCCCTCGAAGGAGCCAATATATTTTTCCCAAAAACGGGTAAGGGAGTCATATCGGGAGCAGACGGCTCTTTTGCCATACATAGGCAGGCGGGCGATCCCCTGCAATTGGTCGTTTCATTCGTCGGCTATATTTCCGACACGCTCGTTTTAGCCGGCGACAAGAGCGAACATTTCGGCGTTATATTGAAGAAAAGCATCCAATTGTCCGAAACGGTTGTTACCGGGTATCAAACCGGAACAATTATGTCCACGCTCACGCCCTTGAAAACGGAAAGTATTACCAAAGCCGGACTTCAAAAGCTGGCTTGCTGCAACCTCTCGGAAAGTTTTGAAAACAGCGCGAGCGTTACGGTCGGATTTACCGACGCCGTTTCAGGGGCAAAACAGGTGCAACTCTTAGGTTTATCCGGTATTTACAGTCAAACAATGGCGGAAAATATACCGACTTTGCGTGGACTGGCATCCACTTATGGATGGAGTTACACGCCCGGCAGTTGGATGGAATCCATTCATATTTCCAAAGGGGCATCGTCGGTGGTAAACGGTTACGAATCCGTTACCGGACAGGTGAATCTGGAAATGAAAAAACCGAACGATACTGAGCCTTTGTTTTTTAATTTTTACGCCGACCACGCCGGACGTTACGAAGCGAACGCCACCGCCGCCGCGCAGATTGCCAAAGATTTGTGGACAGGTTTGCTGCTGCATGCTTCCACCGAATCGCAGGAACACGACGGCAACGGAGACGGTTTTATGGATCAGCCTAAAAGCAAACTTTTCAATGCTTACAACCGCTGGTTTTATCTGGGTGAAAACGGCATTCAGTCGCGCACGGGCATCAAATTTCTGTACGAAACGCGCGAGGGCGGACAAACTTCGCATGCCGTTCATACAGGCGACCCTTATAAAACGAATATCGGGAATAAAAATTTCACGGTGGAAAATAAAACCGGATTTCCCGTAGGAACAAAGGAGGGGCAGACCTTAGGAATTATCAACAGTTTTACGCGCCACGAACAAAATTCGGCTTTCGGACGGAAAAATTTCGGCGGAGCGCAAAATTCTTTTTACAGCAATTGGTTGTTTACCTCGCATATAGGGGAACAAACGGCGCACAAATACACGGTGGGAGCAAGTTTCCTCTACGATGATTACAGCACACAGTTTGAAGACCTGTTGCCCTTCAACAATACATCGCCGGTCGATTTAAACCGGACGGAAATTGTACCGGGCGCTTTTGCCGAATATACCTATTCGCCAAGTGAAAAGTTCACCTTCATACTGGGGATGCGCGGCGACTACAACAGCCGCTACGGCTGGCTTGTTACGCCCCGAACAAACCTGAAATACAACGTTACGGAAAATATTATCCTGCGGGCTTCGGCAGGACGCGGTTTCCGCACACCGAACGTAATTGCCGAAAATATCGGGCTGTTAGCGTCGTCGCGCAAGTTCGACGTAAGCGCGATTGACACGTTGGATATTGAAAGCGCGTGGAACTACGGCGGAAACATCGCTTTCTCGATTCCGGTTTGGGACGAACGGAAACTGTCGCTAAGCGTGGATTACTTCCACACGGAATTTGAAAATCAGGCGGTTGTGGATATGGAGCGTAACCGCAACAGTGTTTTTTTCTACAACCTTCAAGGGTCTTCCTTTGCCGATGTGATGCAAATCGACTTGTCGCTAACGCCTTTCAAGGGTTTTGACGTATATACGGCATTCCGTTACAACAATACGCAGGTAACTTATACGGACGAAAACGGCGTAAATTATCAGAAAGAGAAGCCCTTGTCGTCGCGTTACCGCGGGTTGGTTAACTTATCCTACGCTACGAATTTCAAACGCTGGGTATTTGATGTTACGGCGCAAATAAACGGTCCGTCGCGTATTCCGGGGCTTGGTGGTTACACTTCCGAATTTGAGGAATCGCCCGCATTTCCCATTTATTTCGCGCAGGTAACGAAAAACAGTAAACGATTTGATGTATATTTGGGCGTTGAAAATATGTTGGATTACAAACAGCAAAACCCGATACTCAATCCCGACCTGCCTTTCAGCAAGGATTTCGATTCGTCGCTGATATGGGGTCCGCTTATGGGACGGAAATTTTACGTAGGCATGAGGTTGAGAATCGGGGAATTAAAATAGAACAGCCCCATCTAACTCCCTCTCAGGGGAAGAATTTTTGGAAAGTGCGATAGAATTAAGTGAAATAATAAATAACCGAGTTTTTAAACAATAACAATTTGTGAAACAGCCATGAAGTATCGGATTAGACACACAAAAAGATGACAAAAAGTCTTGTGTCTTGTGTCTTGATTCTTGATTCTTGATTCTTGGCTCTAACTTTTAAACGTATGAAAAAACTGATTGTATTATCTGGATTATTCCTTTTGTCGGGAATATCCGTTGCGAGCGCTCAAAGTGAGAAAGCTCCGAAAAAGAAAAAAACAGAAGAAGTAACTTTTGTCGTTAGTATGAACTGCCACAACTGCCAGTCGAAGATTGAAAAAAACATCCCATGGGAAAAGGGAGTGAAAGATTTAAAAGTGGATTTGGAAAAGAAAACAGTCTGCATTGTTTACAATCCGAAACAGACAACCGAAGAAACATTGAAAAAAGCTATCGAAAAGCTTGACTTTACCTGCGAGAAAGCGGAATGACGTTTTTTCGCTCCTGACATAATAAAAAGGCAGCTTTTTATGTGTTTAGATGTTGTTCCCAAGCTTTTCTTCTCTTATCGCTTATTGCTTGCAAAAGGATAAGCGATAAGAGAATGCAACTGTTTATATTATTGTTACTAAGGGTTTTAAGATCCAAAAAATTCAACCCTTGATTCGTATAATTAACTGATAAGTAACGTTTTATCAAAATAAAAGTATGCTGTCAGGCTTCCGAATAACTATCGGGAGCTTCGGTAGTTTTTTAAAAGTTCCAGATTTCCCAAGCCGCTTTTGCCTGCCCAACGAGCATTTCCATTCCGTTAATACCTTTTGCACCGTATTCTTTTCCTTTTTTCAGGAAAAGCGTTTCGGCAGGATTATATACCAAATCGAAGAGGAAGTGTTCGCTGTCAAGTAAGGCATAGGGTATTTGCGGACATTCGTCCACATGGGGAAATGTACCTACCGGCGACGAATTGACAATTAATTTGTAATCGTCCAACACGTTTTTATCCAGCATTTCGTAGGTCAAATTACCGGATTGCTTAGTGCGCGAAACAGACAAGGTTTCGAGACCCAATTTTTTCAGGACATAAAATACAGCTTTCGAAGCTCCTCCGCTTCCCAATATCAATGCTTTTTTGTGGTAATCTTTCAGATGAGGCGCAAGTGAGCGTTCGAATCCTATGGCGTCGGAATTGTATCCGACCAATCGCAATCCGCCATTTTTACGGATGAATTTTATCACGTTTACCGCTCCGATTTCGGCGGCAGTTTCGTCCAAATCATCCAAATATTCAATTACTTGCTGTTTGTAAGGCGCGGTTACATTTAAACCGGATAATTCGTATGTGTTTAATAAACCGGTAAAACCGGATATGGAATCCAATTCAAACAAATCGTATTTGGCGGCGATATTTTCAGCAGCAAATTTCTCGGTAAAAAAACGTTTCGAGAAAGAATGCGTCAGTGGAAATCCAATTAAACCGTATTGTTTCATGTATTTAAAATTTAGTAAACGAGTTGACGAGTAAACAAGTAAACGAGTTGTTGCAATTCTATAAACTATAAACTACAAACACTATAAACTATAAACTCCAAAAAACTCTTAATTCTCCGTTCTTAACAAACCGGTATATTCAGGATAAAACTCCGCAAGCAACTCTTTCGCTTCTGCATTTTGCTTTATGGCTTCTTGGATATAATGTAATCCGGCTTCCTCGTTACCCGCTTTAAAATAACAGATGGAAATAAACAGATCGATAAAATCCTGCGTATTGTCCTGTTGGCGTGCGGTTAAATAATAGTACAGAGCAGTTTCGTAGTCGCCTTTTTCCAAATACAGGCTTGCAACCGCTATCAATGTGTCGGGTTGCTGCGGGTCGAGTTCCAATGAATGGTTGTAAGCCTGCAAAGCGTTGTCGTTGTCGTTTAAACCGACCAATGCCTCAGCCAGATACACCCATGCGTCCGAAGCGTCTTCCTGTAAAGCCAGAGCATCCCTGAAATACTTGATGCTTTCGCTGTATTTTTCCTGTTCGAGCAGGCATATTCCAATCCCGA
>JAISXQ010000188.1 GCA_031270425.1 Prevotellaceae bacterium
AAGCGCTTTTTTATTTTTTATTCCGAGAATTTTGCAGCATATTCGCTTGGCTGCATTCCAAATTCTTTTTTGAAGCAGGCGGAGAAATATTTGGGATCGTTGAAGCCGACTGCGTAAGCGAGTTCCGATACGCGGATATTTCTCTTTTCTTCCATAATCCGGCAGGCGGCTTTCAGGCGAATATTACGAATAAAGGCAGTAGCGTTCAAGCCCGTTAGCGATTTGAGTTTGCGGTAGAGTGTGGCTTTGCTTGTGGCGAGTTCCTGCTGCAATTGTTCACTTCCGAAATCCATATCGGTCAAGTGTGCTTGTACAAAATTAATGGCTTTTTTCAGAAAATCTTCGTCCATGCTCGTGTAGGCCAAATCCTGTATATCAACGACTAATTGCTTTTTGAAATCGCGGGATACACGTTCTTTGGCTTTCAACAGGTTGCTTATCCGCGAATGAAGCACGCTCAAATTGAAAGGCTTGCTGATAAATGCATCCGTTCCCGAATCATACGCTTCCACGCGGTCTTCTTCACTGCTTTTTGCCGTAAGGAGTATGAGTGGAATGTGGCAGGTATCAAAATTGTTCTTCACATATTTACAAAACTCTATTCCGTCCATTTCGGGCATCATAATATCGGAAACTATCAGGTTTATTTCCTCATTTTCAATAATTTCTATGCCTTCTTTTCCATTGTTTCCCGTAAACAGGCGGTATTCAGCGCCCAAAAGTTTTACCATCAAGGCAAGCAATTCTTCGTTATCTTCCAAAATGAGAATGGAGTGTTTAGTGGAATCTGTCTGCGGCCTTGTTTGAGCATTGTTTTTCTCGTCCTCAACAATCGGCGATGTCGAAGGAACTGCAACGGTATTATCTATATCTTCTTCTTTATAACTCTCTCTGCGAATTGGAATCTTTACCGTAAATTCGGTCCCTTGATTCAACGCGCTTTTTACCGTAATATCGCCGTTATGTAATTTCACTAAATCTTTAACCAATGATAAACCGATGCCGGTACCGATTGTATTATACTTTCGATAATCGCCTTCGTAAAAACGCTTAAAGAGATTATCAAGCGCTTCTTTCGACAATCCTTTTCCATTGTCGCGAACTTTAATAATGGCGTAATAACCCGTCTCGTCCATGCGCAGGTCTATCCACACGGTTCCGTCCTTGTCGTTATACTTTGCGGCGTTGGACAAAAGGTTATAAAGTATTTTGTCCATTTTGTCGGGGTCGAAATAAGCAGGAAACGGTTCGGGGCTACAAACAATGGAAAAGTGCAGCATTTTCTTTTTCATCAGCGGCTGGAAACTTTCCACTTCGTTTTGTGCAAATACTGCCAAGTCGCCTTTGGATACTTTCAGTTTCAGGTTACCGGTTTCGGCCTTACGAAATTCCAATATCTGCTGCAAAAGTCGTATCAGGCGATTAATATTGCTCGTCATTATCTGGTAAAATTTGCTGTTTTGCGGTGCGGTAATTTTCAATTCATCGACTGTAGCGGAAATTATCGTGAGCGGGGTAAGCAATTCGTGTGTAATGTTGGTAAAAAACTGCAATTTAGCGTGATTTAACTCTTCGAGTTTGGTCTTTTCCAAGTCCTTGAGATGAAGTGTATTTTGTAAATTTAACCTGTTGCGCGAATGTTTGTAAATAGAATATGCCGTAGCGCCGAGCAACACAATATATATAATGTATGCCCACCAAGTTTTCCAAGGTGGCGGCAAAACGTTTATTTCGAGCGTTTGCGGCAACTCGCTCCACACGCCAAGCGAATTTGCGGCTTTCAGATGAAAATAGTATTTGCCCGTACTCAAATTATTGTAATAGGCAAAACGGCGCGAGGCGTCGGTGTAAATCCATTCTTTGTCGAAACCTTCGAGAATGTAGGCGTATTTGTTTTGCAAAGGATTGATATAACAAAGCGAAGCAAATTCGATGCTGAAATTGTTGTGGCGGTAGTCGATAGTGATTTTTTTTGCAAATTCAGGTGCAAGAGACGAAATTTTGTTACGCTCATTGTCGGTTAATTTGTCCCACGATTGATTATAAATTTTCAAATCTGTAATTGAAAGTGGCGAAGTGGCTGTGTTTTCGGTAATTTTTTCAGGATAAAAACAGTTATAACCTTGATGTCCTCCAAAAAACAGTTTTTCATTTTCCAATGCAAAAGCGGCGCGGCTAAAAATATTATCCTGCAAGCCGTCGGAAATGGTAAAAACAGAAAATGAAATTTTTTCCAAACCCTCTTCCAGTTTTATTTTCAGCAGCCCTGCATTTGTTCCCATCCAAAGATTTCCCTGTTTATCGCCAAGAATACTGAAAATAATATCGCCGGCCAGTTTCCAATCTTTATGAACGGCGATAAATTTGTTTTTATTTTCGTCGAATAGATTTAATCCTCCGCCAACCGTGCCTGCCCAAATTCTATTTTCGGTATCGCGATAAATGCAATTTACGGTTTGGCTGTTTAATTTTTCATTTGTAAGCGAATAATAATCGGCTTTGTATTTTTTGACATCCATTCCGTTCCTGATTAT
>JAISXQ010000196.1 GCA_031270425.1 Prevotellaceae bacterium
AATTAGTTTAAATTATATGTCCATATAATTTAAACTAATTTAATGAGTACTTATACGGTATTCATATTTACATAACGACCCGTACAGCATCTGGCTTTCGTTGGATTTCAACCGAGCGCTTGCAGGTTTTCTTCGTTCACAATATCCTTCGCTCCCGTTTCGTAGAGTTTCCGAAGACGGTCTTCGTAGCGTTTTTCCACTTTGCCACGAACGATTTTCATCGTGCTGTTCACCAAGCCGTTTTGTTCGGTAAACGGCTCGCCGATAACGGCAACGGCAACAGGAAGCCAGCGTTCGGGAAAAGCTCCTTCAAATTTTCCTCCTTTACGGTACTCGTTTATTTCGGCTTGCAACTTGTTTAAGGCTCCGGTTTTTCCTTCGGTGGAATCCCAATCCGCGCCTGATTTCTTTACATGGTTTTTCAACGCCTCCTTATTCGGAACAATCAACGCCGATGTGTAAGGATTTTGGTTGTTATACAAAATAACCTGGTCTATAAATTTTGAATTGTCGGCAAGCGACTCCTCAATGCCTTCGGGACTGTATTTTTCTCCGTCGCTCGAAATAAGCAAGCTTTTAAACCGCCCGACAACGTACAAAAATCCGTCGTTGTCCATGTAGCCCATGTCGCCGGTGTGCAGCCAGCCGTCTTTAAGACTCTCGACGGTCGCTTTTTCGTTTTTGTAGTAGCCCGCCATCACATTTTCGCCCCGGATAACGATTTCGCCCTTTTCGTAGTTGGGCAATTCCTTTCCGTCCGAATCGCAGATTTTCAAATCCATGTATTTTACCAAATGCCCCGAAGAACCTAACTTATGCCTTTTCAGGCTGTTGGACGAAATAATCGGAGTAGCTTCCGACAAACCGTAACCCTGCATCATGGGGATGCCGATGGCATAAAAGAAACGCTGCAAGTCAATATCCAGCAAGGCTCCGCCGCCGATAAAAAAATCCAACCTGCCGCCAAAGGCTTCCCGTACTTTTGAAAAAAGAATTTTATCGAATAAGGCTAATACCGGTTTTTTCAATATTTGCCAGCCCTCTCCTTTGTTGTAGCCTTCCTTATTGTAAGAATAGGACATTTTCATCGCCGTATTGAATAACTTTTCAGTAAAAGCTCCTTTTGCATGAATGTTCGCTTCGATATTCTTGCGGAAGTTTTTAGCCAGCGCCGGAACGCTCAGCAGCAGATTCGGCTTCAATTCTTTAATATTCAACGGAATGTTTTTGAGCGTTTCCATACCGGTTTTCCCCGTCTGAACGGTTCCCACGCTTGCGCCCGACGCCATAAAACTGTAAAAACCGGCAACATGCGCAAAACAGTGATCGAGCGGCAGGACGATAAGCGTGCGGTAGGTCGTCGGGATGCTCATCAGCGTCAAAGCCTGTTCTACATTCGCCGTGTAATTCCGGTGCGTAAGCATAATCCCCTTGGGGTCGGCGGTAGTCCCCGAAGTATAACTGATATTTGCCAGGCTGTCGGGTCCGATAGCCGCCGTCCGTTCCGTTACCGAAGTTGGATTCGCTTTTAAATATTCTTTCCCCCGCTTCACAATCTCCGTCAAGGGAAGTTCTTTTCCTTCGTATTCCTTTTGTTCGTCAAGGATAATAATTTTTTCGACCAAAGGCAACGAGTCGCTAATACTGCGGATTTTTTTCAACTGCCCTCCCGACACAAAAACGTACTTGGCTTCGGAATGAATCAAACGGAAAATCAAATCGTTGCTTTCTTCGAGCTTTATCGAAAGAGGAACGTTAATAGCTCCCGCATGTAAAATACCGAGTTCTCCGATAATCCAGGCGTTCCGTCCTTCGGAGAGCAGGGCAATTTTATCCCCGGTCTTAACTCCTGAATCGATTAATCCGGCAGCCAGTTCATGAACCTGCTTTTTAGTCTCCTTATAACTCGCCGGCTCGAATTTATCGCCTGTCTTTTCCCATAAAAACGGATTGTCGGCAAATTTTGCTACGCTATCGTTTAGCAAATCAATAATTGTTGTCTTCCTCATATATTTATTTTGGTTAAATACGGGTACAAATATAATTCTTTTTTTTTGAAGTCATCTTTATGGTCGGTAGCTCGATTGTTCGAGTAATTTTTGATAATCCTTCATTTCTACCAATTGCCTCAGGCTTACGTCCTTATTTTTTTTCATGTAGCTTTCCACAATTCGCCACCCCACCCAGACGCCGAGCCGTCCCGGCGAATCCTGCGAAACGGGCGCGGTAAAAGGCGCATCGTTCACATACTTGCGTACCAACTGCAAATCGGTAGAAAACAGGTGTTTCTGGTCAATCATGCTTCCCCATATCTGCTTTTCGCGCTGTTGGCACCATTTCCATTGCCCGCTGCTGTAACCGATAATATTTTCCCTGCTTTCATCGGGCAGGAAAACGGATAATATATAGAGCATTTTTCCACGGTACAGGATATTATCGACTAAGCGGTCTTTTTCGGAGTCGTAGCGAAACGCACGGGTAATAATGGTGGAAATCACATCCACCGGAATACTTTCCGGAGCCATGTTGTGAATCAGATAATCGTAAGTAAGCGTTTTGTAAAAAGGATAATCGCGTCCCAGATAGAGATCGCTTCCTATGGCGATAAAGTCGCTTCCTTCGATGACGGAGCGGTTAAAACCCCCGACAAAAAAATAAATGCGGGGTAATTTTATTTCAGGGAAATAATGATTTATATAAGCATATCCGGTCGACAGGCTCTTCTCTATATCCGACACATCGGCAAACACATTCAATACATCGGCGTGGACGACGGCTTGCAAGCTATCGGTAAGAAAGTTGCGAAACAATTCGCAAACCTGAAACGTATCGGTCGTTTCCAGTTCCCATATTCCGACATATTTTTCGTAAAATTCGGGATATTCAGCCGACAAAACTTCCAACCCGGATGCAATATTTGCCGTATCCATTGCCAACAGTTGCTTGTCGATACGTTCAATACGTACACCGGAAAGACTATCTACTGTATTAATTTTAAAGCGATTGTTGTTGCACGATGCGAAAACGAAGGAAGAAAAAATACCTAAAAATAAAAAAGAGAAATGTTTCATAAGGTAGAATTTATTACAATGCAAAAATACGAATAATCCTACGGAATCGCTTGCTCGCATGAAGTTTTATTTTCCTGTATTTTCTTTTCGCTGCCCCTGGGTCTCCTGACGAGGGGTGAATGGTTTTATGTTTGCAATATAGTATTGTCGTTTTTATTAAGTTGTTCAAGCTGCCTGTAAATAACCTGTTTGAGTTTACATTCGCACGGACATAAATCGTTGTCAAAAAATCCTGCCCGTTTTATAATTTCAAACTCGATAAGAAAATCTTCCGTAAAAACCCCGGCTTTTAAATTATTTTCTATCTGGGAAAGCGTCCACCACTTGGTTTGTTTCTCAAACATTTGACCGGAAATTAAATCGTTTATTTTGCAGGTTACAAACAAAAACACATAACGTTTCTCAAATTCTGCTTCGTATAAGTAATTCGACAAAAAGAAATATTCGGGCTTCTGTTCATCATAAGCCGGAAAAACTCTTCTGACCGCCTCATCGACGGTCTCATTCATCAACACATGATCCGACACGGCAGTATCCCACAATCCGGGCGAAATAAAATGACTGTCTTCTATCTTCCGAAGATAAATACGGTTGTTTTTAATAACGGCGACACGCACTACGGGATGAAGGAACTTTTCTCTACCGAGCAGGCTTTCGTAATGCTCAATGCTTCCCACTACTTTACCCTGGTCGCTAACAATGGGCCACCATTTTTCCTTTTTCAGCTTCTTCCGGACAATTTTTACGCGCAACGTTTCATAAACAATGAAAACGCCTATAAATGCTATATATACAAACTTGTATCCAAACCAAACCTGCGGCTGGGAAAAGAAGTTAAGCGAGATAAAATATACGAACAACAGCGTCAAAAAAATGAAGGACAGGCTAATCAACACTCTTCTCGCCTCAGACAAGTTGTTGGACATGGGCAAACTGCGGCTTACAAGCAAAGTCGATATTCGGTTAAATTGCTTTTGAAACAATATTAACGCAATGAAAACAAGAAGGAAGACTACGTCGTCGAAAACAACCCGTAGCGCACCGGGCAAGATATAACGGGGGAAAACAACCGCAACAACGCATGAAACAAAAAATATGCCGGTGGAAAATAAATACCAACGCGAAAGCTTCCGAAATGAAAAATAAACGTACAGCGTCAATACAAGCGCAACCGGAATGGCTACAAGCCATCCTAACTTCACACTGCCTTCCAGTAAACCCACTATACGGAAAGACAGCAACGGAAGCAATAAGTAAACCGGATTAAAAAAAGAACTGCGTATTTGTTGCTTATTTCTATTCATTTTTCAAGAAGCAATAAATGTTGCCTATCTTATAACAATCAAAACATCCTTTTGTTTGATTAACGGAACATGTAATAATAATCAAAAAAAGTCATATCTTTGCATGGCATAATAATTGCGTCTCTCAATAATAAGCCGCGGCAAGAAAATAAACGAGTGAACAAGTAAACGAGTTGACGAGTAAACAAGTGAACGAATTAACGGATTAACAAATTAACGAATTAACGAAGTCGTCTAAGAAAAATGAAATCTTTATACAAACCGACTATCTTTATACTCGTAGATACGCTGCTTCTGCTAATAAGCATATTTGTCGTATTGATGTGGTTTCCTCTCACAACACACAAACCATTTGAAAAATACGCCTTGACTTTTTTTTCTTTTACTGCCATTTGGCTGGCTTGCTCTTACCTGCTGGGGCGCTACAAAGCGCTGAAATCACAACGCTACTTTAATTTCATTTTCAAGCTGTTTTATACGACGCTGATTGTTTTTGCACTGTGCTGGATGATATTCGTTTTCCTGAGCGACGAACAGAAGTTATCCGAATATGTATTACTGTCGGTAACTATCATCGCATTTTCGGCAAATTATTTCACGTTGTTTTTTTATTTTGCCTACCGCTATGCCACCGAATACGACCTGTCGAACATACCCGCCATAAAAAGGGAAAACGCGCAACAGAAACCGCTTCCCGAACTCGACGAAGAGGCATACAACCGCCGTTGCCAAATGATAGAGTCGCATTCGGGAACTAAAACACTGCGTTTTTTGGACAGCCACAGCAAACTGAAAAGCGGCAATACCTATCTCTTTGTTTTCCGCACTACGGAAGAACTGGCGGCGCTGCCCCAATACGAATACAATACCATTATCAGGCTCGAAAAGTTGAACAGTTCAAGGGGAATCAATAAAATGCTAAGCATTATAAACGAAAAACTGCCCGATAACGGAACTTTCATTTGTTGTTTCGAATCGATAAGCACGCGAAAAAAACTCATTTTCAACCGGTACCCGAAAGGAATAAGAAACATTGCCTCCTGTTTCGATTTCATTAAACACAGGATTATTCCCAAGGTCTTCATTACGCGCCGCCTCTACTACGATATAACAGGAGGAAAAAACAGGATACTGTCGAAAACAGAAGTAATAGGAAGGCTTTATTGCAACGGGTATGAAGTTGTTTCCGATAAGAAAATCAACAATTTAACCTATATTACGGCAAAACGGGTCAAGCAAGCCGAACCTTTGAGAACCCGTAGCTACGGACCGCTTATCCGCCTAAAAAGGTTCGGAAAAAATAAAAAAGCGTTTACCGTATATAAATTCCGCACTATGTATTCCTACGCGGAATATATGCAGGCATACATATACCAGCACAATGCGCTGCAAGAAGGCGGAAAATTCAAAAGAGACGTACGGGTTACTTCTTTGGGAAAATTTATGCGCAAATATTGGATAGACGAACTGCCGATGATTTTCAATTTAATAAAAGGCGATATGAAACTGATAGGCGTACGTCCGTTAAGCCCTCAATATTTTAGTCTGTACAGCGAAGAACTGCAAGAAAAAAGAGTGAAATTCAAACCCGGGCTTTTTCCGCCGTTTTATGCCGATATGCCTAAAAATATGGACGAAATACAGGCTTCCGAAATGAAGTATTTGGAAGCCTGCGAAAAAAACGGCGTATTCCTTACCGACTGCCGGTATTTTCTCAAAATAATAAATAACATATTGTTCAAAAAGGCAAGAAGCGCGTGAGGGATTTACGATTTTAGATTTACAATTTACGATTGGAACTTATGAAAAAGATACTTTTGTTTTCGTTTTTTTTATTGCTTGCAACAAGCGTTGCGGCACAGGATATACCGCAGCATATTTCCTATACCCGTATTTACGATTTTCTGGATGAATTGGCGAACGAGGGACTTATCGAATTAAATTCGGCGATAAAACCTTATTCGCGCGAATTTATCAGCAAGAAATTATTGGAAGCGCAGGATAAAAAAGACGAATTAAACATCCGCCAACGGAAAGAAACCGCCTTTTTCCTGAACGAATACGCTTTGGAACAGGATAAATTGCCCGAAGATTTTCCACGCTCGTGGAAAACGGACTGCCTGCAAGTGGGGCTTATCCAACCCGCAGCCCATTACCGCGACGATAATTTCCGTGCGCGGATAACGCCGTTGCTGGGTATGCACATTTGGCATAACAACAAAGGTAACATTACCAAACGCTGGTTCGGAGCCGAGTTTCAGGGAATGATAGGCAAAAACCTGAGCGTTTACGGCAGTTTGCGCGACAATTCGATGACTAAAATTGACGGGGATATGCTGTCTAAATCAAGTTATCTGAACGACCAGCCCGGCTACCAGTACAAGGAAGCAACTTACGGCGGCGATTACAGCGATTCGCGCGGCGGCATAAAATACGCTTGGAAAACAGGATCCGTCGGTTTGGTAAAAGACAATATTGTTTGGGGCGACAACTACCACGGTTCCAATATTATTTCCGGTCGTGCGCCGTCTTTCCCCATGCTGACGCTGAATTTAAAACCTGCGAAATGGTTCGAATTGAATTATTTCCACGGCTGGCTGGTTTCGAATATTAAGGACAGTAGCTATTATTACATCGGACAGGACGATAAAAAGGAGTACCGGATGGCGAATAAATTTATCGCGGCAAATATGTTCACTTTCACGCCGCTGCGGAATTTGAACCTTTCGGTCGGAAATTCGATAATTTACGGCGAACGCAGTCCGCATCCCGCCTATTTTATTCCGATTGCCTTCTACAAATCTCTCGACCACACGCTGACCAAAGGACTTGGAACAGAAAATCAAAATTCGCAGGTTTTTTTCAATATCAGTTCACGGAATATCAAGCACTTGCATGTATTTACATCGGTTTATGCCGACGAAATAAAATTTTCGCGCTTCAAACCGGACGAAAAACAGAACAATCCGATTTCTTATAAAATCGGCGCGAACCTGACAAATTTTCCCTTGGAAAACCTGTCGTTTACAGGCGAATTTACCCACACGAATATTATAAATTACAAACATAAAATTCCGGTTCTTAGCTGGACGTCGAACGATTATAACTTAGGGCACTATATGGGCGATAATTCGCGGGAACTTTACCTCGTTTTAGGCTATAAGCCCATTCGCGGGCTGGATTTGAAAATCTGGTACGCCAACGCAGAGAAAGGCAACGAATACGATTATTTGCAGTCGAATATCAAACAAATAATCAGCCAGCCTGTGATGCAGGATATTATTTGGAAAAACAACGCCTTCGGATTGAACGCCGTATATGAAGTTTTCAACAACGGATACGCCGTTTTAAATATCGAAAACAGCCATATACAAACTTTCGAACCGGCGTCCGCAGCTATTGTCGGCGAAAAGAGAATGACGGCGCAGGAAGCCCTCGATTATTTCACTCCCGCTTTTTTGCAGGGGAAAAACACAACGATAACGCTGGGATTTAGCTTTGGATTTTAAAGTCTTAGCATATTATGGCATTACTCATCGGCATAACCGGCGGAATCGGCAGCGGGAAAAGCACCTTGTCGGAACTGCTTCGCAAACGGGGATATTTCGTTTACGACGCCGACGTGGAAACCTGCCGTTTGCAAAACAAAGACGAAGAAATCCGCCGCAACATCACCGACTTGTTCGGGAAAGAAGCATACAGAGCGTCAGGAGAATTGAACCGTCCCTTTTTAGCGCAAATAGTGTTCAACAATGCGGAGAAACTGCAACAATTGAACGGTATTGTACATCCGGCAGTGAAAAAAGATTTTCAAAACTGGGTAAAAGCGCACAGCGGCGAAGAATTTCTGTTTCAGGAATCCGCCATTCTGTTTGAAAGCGGTTTTTACCGCATGTTCGACAAAATTATCGCCATAACAGCCTCCGAAGATATTCGCGTCGAGCGCGTGACGAAGCGCGACAACATCGCCCGCGAACAGGTAATGGAACGCATGGCGCGGCAACTGCCCGAAAAAGAACTTGCGGCGCTCGCGGATTTCATTGTCAACACGGATAACGGATTAACGGAAGAAAGCATAGAGCGGATAATCCGTTTTTTAAGCGAAAATTAATAACCAATAACTTAGGACATGACAAAAAACAACTAAAAACCTGACACATAGGCAACAATAGCTCTGTCAATTTGCTAATCTGCTAATTTGCTAATTAATTTTACCCTTGTGAGCCATAAACACCTAAAAGTTCATATCGAAGATATGGACGGCTATGTGCTCTTTTCTAAAAAAAATGTGATTGAATTAAAACTATTGTTTTCTATGTGTTTATGTTTGAAAAAATAGTTGTTGTCATGTACTAAAACCCAATAAAATGAATTTAGAAGAACTAAAAAAATCGGTAAGAAACATACCCGATTTTCCTATTCCGGGCATTCAATTCAAGGATGTAACCACGCTGTTTAAAGATTCCGGCAACTTGAAAGCGCTGACCGCCGAACTGGTAAAAAAATACCGGAATAAAGGCATTACAAAAGTGGTGGGCATCGAATCGCGGGGCTTTATTTTGGGTCCCATCATGGCATTGGAACTTGGGGCAGGCTTCGTTCCCATTCGTAAGCCGGGCAAACTTCCTGCCGAAACATTTGAAGAAACTTACGAAAAAGAATACGGAAGCGATACCATTCAGATACATAAGGACGCGCTTACGAGCAACGACGTAGTACTTATACACGACGACCTGCTGGCTACCGGAGGCACGATGCTGGCGGCATACCGGCTTATAAAACAAATGGGAGTGAAAAATATTTACATCAACTTTCTGATAGAACTGGAAGAACTTAAAGCCCGCGAACTTTTCCCTTCCGGCGTGGAGATTGACGCGCTCATTAAATTTGAAATATAATTTTTTCAAGCGTAAAATTTACTAAAAAAAACGTAGCCTGTCAATTATTTTTGCTCCGGTTTGAAAAAATAAACTACCTTTGGATTTTAATTTTCGCGTTATTGCTTAAAAAATTAAACATAAAGAAACATGAAAACTCAAAACGACGATTTATTAGTTTACGACGAAGACGACGCTGTGAAATTTATCCTTAAACAAGTTCCGGATGAATTTAAAAACCGTATAGACGAAGATAAAATCCAGTACGTGCTGGATGTTATCTACGATTTTTACGACGAAAAAGGCTTTATCGACGAAGACTCGGCGGAAGAAGCGTCCATCGACGAAGAGGAAATGGGCATATTTATAGCCAAGTCGGCAAAAAAGGATAAGATAGATTTGACCGAGGATGAAATCCTGTTGATTTTGGATGCCGAATTCGAATACGGACAAACAATCGGCGTATATAACGAAGAGTAAAATATGTTTTACATTTTTTACGGTTTTGTCTGGCTGCTGACCTTGTTGCCGTTGCGGGCGTTGTATCTTATTTCCGATTTTGCCTACATCATCGTTTATTACGTGGCGGGTTACCGGAAAAAAACCGTACGGATAAACCTTCGCAATTCCTTTCCGCAGAAAACAGACCGGGAAATTCGGAAAATCGAGCGGAGATTCTACCGTTCTTTTTGCGACACATTTATCGAAGCTTTAAAGAAACTGCACATTAGCGACGAGGAAATGATGCGCCGTTTTACTTTCGAAAAGCCCGAAATTCTTATAAAGCATTTTGAAGAAGGCAAAAGCATTATATTGATGACAGCCCATTACGGCAACTGGGAATGGTTTTCGAGTTTTTCGCTGCATACGGGCGGAAAATACTGCGTTACACAAGTATATCAGCAACAAAAGAGCAAAAACTTCAATGGGTTTATGCTTTATCTCCGTTCCCGGTTCAGTACGGTAAACATCGAGCAAAAACAGGCGCTCCGCGCCATTATACGGATTAAGCAGGAAGGCATAACAACTGTTTTCGGCTTGCTTTCCGACCAAAGTCCCAAGAGAAGCAGCACGCATTACCGCACCCGTTTCCTGAATCAGGATACGCCGGTAATTACCGGAGCCGAAACATTTGCGAAAAAAACAAATTTTCCGGTTATATTCGGAAAAGTCAGCCGTACAAAAAGAGGATATTACCGCATGGAATTTATTCCCATAGCGCTCGATCCGGCAAAAACCACGGATTTTGAAATTACCGAAACATATATGCGGCTTTTGGAAAAAGTAATCGAAGAAGAACCTGCATATTGGCTGTGGACGCACAAACGCTGGAAACATGTTTCGGTTTATAGTTTATAGTTTACAGTTTACAAAGTTAGAAGTTAGATGTTATGTATCACCAGTTCGTTTACATTCTAAGGGACGATTACTATATCAGAAGTTCGTTTACAAATCCCTTAACCCAAGTTGGCAAAAATTACCCCCCAAAGGG
>JAISXQ010000197.1 GCA_031270425.1 Prevotellaceae bacterium
CGATTATTACCAAAGGAAGCTCCGCCATAATTGCCAGTCCGATAGCTTCGGTTTTCAACGCAAGCCCGGGACCGGAAGTATTTGTCGCCGCCAGCGAACCTGCGAAAGAAGCTCCGATAGCCGTCGCTATTCCCGCTATTTCGTCTTCGGCTTGCACTACTTTTACACCTAAATCCTTACGTAACACCAGTTCGTGCATAATGTCCGACGCCGGAGTAATCGGGTAACTTCCCAGAAACAACTCCAAACCGGCTTTTTGCGCCGCGGCAATCAAGCCCCAGGCGGTCGCCCTGTTTCCGTTGATGCTGGTGTATTTACCAGCGGGGAGGTTCTCCGAGCTTTCGACACGGTAAGTCGAAACAGCCAGATGCAGGTTGTTTCCGTAGTTGTAACCGTCTGTCAGCGCTTTTACGTTGGCATGCAGTATTTTTTCTTTCTTCTTGAATTTGTTTTCGAGAAAATGTATCGCCTGATCGACCGGCTTGTTGAAAAGCCAGCAGATAACCCCCAGCGCAAACATATTTTTGCTCCTCAGCGCCGATTTATGATCAAGTTCAAAATCAGCCAAACTATCTTTTGTAAGTTGCGAAAGGGCTATGGGAATCAACTGAACGGTATCGGGAATCTTCAATTCCTCGAAAGGATTGTCGCTTGTGAACAACGCTTTTTCCAAATCCGTTTTTTCAAAAGAATCGGTATCGAAAATAATGACCGAATCCTTCTTTATCCCTTTGGCGTTTACTTTCAAGGCGGCGGGATTCATGGCGATTAATACGTCCGCATCGTCGCCGGGAGTATTTACCTTTCCTGATCCCAAATGTACCTGAAAGCCCGAAACGCCGCTCAAAGTACCTTGCGGAGCGCGTATTTCGGCGGGAAAATCGGGAAAAGTCGAAATTTCGTTGCCCAGAATTGCCGAAATGTTGGAAAATAATGTTCCCGTCAGCTGCATTCCATCGCCGGAATCTCCCGAAAATCGAATAACAACGTTATCCAAAAGCTTATTTTTCTTGTCAAGCATTATTTTTAGTTATTTACTATTTTACTATTTACCATTTACTATTTACCATTTTACCATTTACCATTTACCATTTACCATTTTTCAAATCTTAAAGCATTGGGAAAGTTTTTACTCTTGGTTCTTGGTTCTGGGTTCTTTGTTCTTTGCTCTTTGTTCTTTGTTCTTGAAAATCAAAACTCCGCATTATTCGGCGTTCTTGGGAAAGGAATCACGTCGCGGATATTCGCCATGCCGGTTACAAAGAGCAGCAAGCGTTCAAAACCCAGTCCGAACCCGGAGTGCGGCGCCGTACCGAAACGGCGGGTATCCATGTACCACCAGACGTCTTTTTCGGGTATGTTCATTTCCTGCGCACGGCGTTTCAGCTTTTCGTAATCTTCCTCGCGCTGCGAACCGCCGATTATTTCGCCGATTTTTGGGAACAGTACATCCATTGCGCGGACGGTTTTTCCGTCGCCGTTCTGTTTCATGTAGAATGATTTTATTTCCTTCGGATAATCGGTCAAGATAACCGGCTTTTTGAAATGCTGTTCCACTAAATAGCGTTCGTGCTCCGACTGTAAATCGCTTCCCCAGCTTATGGGAAATTCAAATTTATGTCCTTTGGCAACGGCTTCTTCCAATATTTTTATCCCTTCGGTATAAGTTAAACGTTTGAAATCGTTGTTTACCACGAAGTTCAGGCGGTCATAAAGTTCCTTGTCGTACATGTCGCCGAGAAAATCGAGGTCGTCCTTGCAATATTCCAGCGCCCAGCGGATGCAATATTGGATAAAATCCTGCGCTAATTGCATGTTTTCTTCAATTTCGTTGAAAGCCACTTCGGGTTCTATCATCCAAAATTCGGACAGGTGGCGGGGCGTGTTCGAGTTTTCGGCGCGGAAAGTAGGACCGAAAGTGTAGATAGCCCCCATTGCCATCGCCGCCAGTTCGCCTTCCAGCTGTCCCGAAACGGTCAAGCCAGCCTGTTGTCCGAAAAAGTCCTCCGAATAATCTATCGAACCGTTTTTATCTTTTTTCAGATTATACAGGTTCAATGTCGTTACCTGAAACATTTGCCCCGCTCCCTCGCAATCGGAAGCCGTGATAACCGGCGTGTGGAAATAGAAAAAACCCCGTTCGTGGAAAAAGCGGTGGATAGCCATCGCCATGTGGTGGCGGATGCGGAACACCGCCCCGAAAGTATTGGTACGCGGACGCAGGTGGGCTATTTCGCGCAAGAATTCCAGCGTATGACCTTTCTTTTGCAGCGGATAGGTCTCTGGGTCGGCTGTGCCGTATATTTCAATCGTTTCCGCCTGTATCTCCACCGTCTGTCCCTTGCCTTGCGACTCGACCAGTTTTCCGGTGGCGCAAATGCAGGCTCCGGTGGTAACGGGTTTCAAAAATTCTTCGCTGAACCTGCCGCCGTCGGCAACTATTTGTATGTTGTGTATCGTCGAGCCGTCGTTGAGGGCGATAAAGCTTACGCTTTTATTTCCCCTGCGGGTTCTTACCCAACCTTTTACCGTAATGGAAGTTCCGAAATCTGTTCTTTTCAACGCGTCAACAATAATTGTCCTGCTCATGCCGAATATCCTCGCTTTGTTTGTATGTTTTTAAAAATTGACTACAAAAGTACTAAATTTCTGTTTCCCAAAAGAAATTTTCTTCCTAAATTTACAAAATTATAAAATTACATTCACTTGTTGAAACTACCACTTTGAAAAAGTTATCCAAAAATAAATTAGTAAGTTTGTAGTTTAATTTACATTACTGCTTAAACTTTTAATAAATTCTGCTTAGTACATGACAAAAAACAAATAAAAACCTGACACATAGTCGACACATAGTATTTTT
>JAISXQ010000237.1 GCA_031270425.1 Prevotellaceae bacterium
ACAGCACAATGACGGACGAAAACACATCCGTGGTAGATTCTATGGCGTCCGCTATAAGCGCGTATGAATTACCGAAATATCCGGCAATCCATTTTACGCATGACAAAGCCGCATTGCTGACGATACTGAAAACGGAAGCCCGTTCGGCTGTTTGTTTTATAGTCATTTTTTATAAGAATCCCATTTAGGGGTTAGGGGTCAAAAAAAAGCGGAGAAGATGCTTCTTCCCCGCTTTCGTATTTATTTGTGAACTTTATTCAGATCGCGCCTTTTCATTTTAGCCCAAATAACTTTTCAGTAATTTACTTTTCGAACTGGCACGCAGGCGGCGTATCGCTTTTTCCTTGATTTGCCGCACACGTTCCCTTGTCAATCCGAACTCCTCGCCGATTTCTTCCAACGTCATTTCGGGAACGCCTATCCCGAAAAATTTCTTAATAATATCGTGCTCTCTATCGGTAAGAGTCGAAAGCGCCCTGTCTATTTCCTTTGAAAGCGATTCGTTTATCAACACCCGGTCGGCATTGGGCGAATCGTCGTTTACCATCACATCCAGCAAACTGTTGTCCTCTCCTTCTACAAAGGGAGCGTCCACCGAAATATGGCGACCCGATACTTTCATCGTGTCGGTAATTTTATCAACCGGAATGTCTAACTGTTCCGATAATTCTTCGGGCGAAGGGCGGCGTTCGTTTTCCTGTTCAAATTTCGAGAATGCCTTATTGATTTTGTTCAGCGAACCTACTTGATTGAGAGGCAAACGCACGATACGCGACTGTTCCGCCAAGGCTTGCAGGATGGACTGGCGAATCCACCAAACGGCGTAGGAAATAAATTTGAAGCCGCGGGTTTCGTCGAATTTCTCGGCGGCTTTTATTAAGCCCAAATTACCTTCGTTAATCAAATCGGGCAAGCTAAGCCCTTGATTCTGATATTGTTTCGCCACAGAAACGACGAAACGAAGATTTGCCCGCGTTAACTTTTCCAAAGCTATGCGGTCGCCGTTCCTGATGCGTTGGGCTAATTCTACTTCTTCCTCTACCGTGATAAGATCTTCCCGACCTATTTCCTGCAAATACTTGTCGAGCGAAGCGCTTTCACGGTTTGTAATTGATTTTGTTATTTTTAACTGTCTCATCCTCTTGTAAAAAATGACCTGCAAAAGTACGCAAGTTTTTGCGAATAACAATAAAGAGTACGTAATTTGCAGTGAAATAAATAAATTTTATTTAAAGTAAAGGGATTTTACTGCGGGATGAACCGGAAAACACACAATTTTTTTTATACCGCAACTAATTTTTCTCTATACTTAATACATGAACGTATAAATAAGGAAAATGTTTTAATTTGTTGATAAAAAATCAAGAATAAATTCAAATAGCTACGGGGACGCATAGCTGAGGCTGTCTCAAAAGTGTTTTAGCACACGGTCCCGATGGCTATCGGGAACGGATAAGACGGATTTACACGGATTTTTAACTTGTTATTTATTAATAGGTTAAAAATTATTTATCGGTGTAAATCCGTCTTATCCGTGTCATTCGTGTGCTTTTGAAACAGCCCCGGTTATGTGACCTTTCTTGAAATAACCGGATTAATCCGCCAACTTAACAGCGTAGTAATGCCTTCTTCCATCGGGATATATTCCGGCAATGTACAATACTTTGTCCCTGTCGCGCCTGTTGTACAGTTGTTCAATTACCGACTGTACGTCTCTTTGCGTGCGGATGGACTGGTCGTTTATTTTCAATACAATATAGCCTTCTTTGATGCCTGCGTCCTGAAATTTTCCATTTTTAAGCGATTCTATCTGCAATCCGTAATCGAGGTAGAATTTTTCAGTTACTTTCTTATCCAACTCTTTAAACGTAGCGCCTAAAACGTCCGCAGTTTTCGGAGCGGATACAATATCGGTGTTTCCATCGAAGTTTTTCAACTGTACGTTAAGAGTTACAGGTTTGTTGTTCCTCAACACGGTAACCGTTATTTTATCGCCCGGACGGTGGCGACCGACTTGTTCCTGCAACTCGGCAACCGATTTTACGACTGTTCCGTTTACATTATTGATAATATCGCCCTCCTTAACGCCGGCTGCTTCCGCCGCGCTTTTTTCAACAACTTTATTGACATAAGCTCCATTCAGGGTTTTCAGGTCTTTTTCTTTCATAAACTCGTTGGAAATATCTCGAATTTCCACGCCTAAAATTGCTCTTTGAACCACGCCGTATTTGCGAAGGTCGGTAACAACTTTGCTGACGATGTTGGACGGAACGGCAAAGGCATATCCGGCATAAGAGCCTGTTTGTGAGGCGATAGCCGTATTAATCCCGATTAATTCGCCCCGCGTATTCACCAAAGCCCCGCCGCTGTTTCCGGGGTTTACGGCAGCGTCGGTCTGAATGAAAGATTCTATTTTCATCTCGGCGCTTAATATGTTGATATTCCTTGCTTTGGCGCTTATGATACCGGCGGTTACGGTAGACGTCAGATTAAAGGGATTGCCGACCGCCAACACCCATTCGCCCACTTTCATCGCGTCGGAGTCGCCAAAAGGAATTACCGACAAGTCGTCCGCGTCGATTTTCAGCAGGGCGATGTCGGTACTTGGGTCGGCGCCAACCAAAGTGGCTTTAAAAGTCCGTTTATCGTTCAGCGTTACTTCAATTTCCGCCGAACGGTCGATAACGTGGTTGTTTGTAACAACATATCCGTCGTTTGTTATAATTACGCCGGAACCGGAACCTTCCTGCATCGGTATTTCCTGCGGGCTGTTTTGCGGTTGTCGCGGACGTCCGAAAAAGTACTCGAAGAAGGGGTCGGAAAAACCCAGCTGCCTTGTTGCAACGGGAGTTTTTACCTTAACGTGCACAACAGCGTTTACCGAAAGTTCGGCGGCAAGCGTAAAATCGGTATCCGTTGCGCTCGAAACGCGTGAAAAATTGGCGTAAGCCGCCGGAATAACAACCTCCTGTCCGGCATTGTTGCTTATTATGTTTTTATCTTTCGATAAATAATTACTTGTTGCAATTGTTGTGAAAATACTTACAAGCGCAACCGCTACAATAAGCCCTAAATTTTTCCATCCTTTTTGTGAATTCATAATGTAACTCGTTTTAGTTTATAAAATTTTAAATGAAACTGTGTCTTTAATTTTTACAACAACGAAATTAATCAAAAGATATGCCTGACAGGCGATAAGACCTGATATTTGTCGAAATTTAACAACTGAATTTTGAGGCTTATCGGGCATTAACTGCCTGTTTTTTGAAATGTTAAAAAGAATAACGGATTGCTGACAAGTTGGCAGTTTTTAAGTTTAAAGCGGCAGTACAGGTGTTGTATCAAGAGCACATAAATAACACAGACCCTACGGATTTACACAGATAAATAATAGGTGTACATTTTTAACCTGTTAATAAATAACAGGTTAAATATCCGTGTAAATCCATAGAGTCCGTGTCATCCGTGTGCTAAAACACTTTTAAGAC
>JAISXQ010000250.1 GCA_031270425.1 Prevotellaceae bacterium
CCAGCTTCGGGAGTCCGCCTCTCGTGCGTATGACATTCAGAGCATTGAGAATTTCCGCGTCGTTCGGGTTGATTTCATTTAGAGCTTCCGCGTAATTCAAATAAAATTCGGCAAGGCGATAGATGGGCCAAAATACGTTCGCCGTAGCGCCGCCGAAATTGATAAATTTCTTTAAATAAAAGCCCCGTGCTTCACCGGAAAATTTGCCGGGTCCCGACATCTCAAATACGCCGCCTTTTTCTTTTTGGTACATGATTTTCGCGGTGTCGCGTCCGCCGTTTGCATTAAGCGCGGTCGTTTTTGTAAATTGCGTTCCCGGAGCCCAGGCAATAGCGTGAAAACGCGGTTCGGCATTTTTTAACAGCGTTTTTAATTCAGGGTAACTTCCTTCCTGAGGAATAACCAAGTCGTTTCCGTCTTTGTCGCGGAAGTTTCTCACGAAATTCATCGGAATACTGTGGGTCTGACCGGCATAAGTCCAATAAATGGGATTCAACTGCGAGTTGAAATTCGCCCCGTCCTTATACGGCGCGTGGGAATGGTCTATCAATAAAACTTCTTTATTCCGTCCGTCTAAAACCTGTCCGGTAGCATAATTATAGCTGTCTTCTTTTCCTAAATCGCTGTCGTCGAGCACTTCGTATCCCCATTCAGCCGCCCAATCCAGCACGGCTTTGTTCGCGTCAGCCGCCTGTTGCCAAAGTCCGGGTTCTGTCCGCCCCAGGCAGAGCAGGGAATCGCGTGCGTCGTTGTATGAAATTTTGGGCGTTGCCGTGTTGTAAGCCGGACTTGCAATCCACAAGAGCGTGTTCGCTTTCAACGCCAGCGCGGCTCCCTTGTGTATCCGTCCCAATTCGCCGGAAGAATACTGGTCGGGAAGATGGTTGACAGCCGAATCGCAGGATTCCACAATAAATTTGTAAACCGTTTCCAGCGAGCGGCGGTATCCCGAAGGAATAACTTCCGCTTTTGTTTTTCCGTCTTTTTCCGTTATCACCACTTTGGGAACGGAATTTATAATCGGAATGCCTCCGTAGCGTATCATCGCTTCGTAGTGCATGTTTGCCAGCAGATACCTCGCTTCGGCTATGGTTTGTTGTTTCAGTTGTTCGTTCCATACGTAACTGCCGGTAGAAATATAAGGAACGTGTTCGGCATTTTCGATAAAAATACAGGCGTTCCTCATTCCCTGCACTTTGGCTCCGTAGTCGAATTCGTTCTGGTTCGACGGACCCCAAATACCCGTTTTAAATTTATACGTATTCGCCCAGGTATTTTTTTGATCTCCTTCGTCGCAGATACACATCATCAAGCCGTTGCCGACAGCGGCGTCAGTTTGTCCGCTACCGTCTTTTCCTGCCGGAAATCCGTCGGTTACACAGGTGGCATATACCTGAAAAAGCGCTTTCATAGCATTGTCGGGCGAATTGAAAACCGAATCGACAGTAATTACCGAACCGCCGGGCTGCTCCAGAAAATCGCTGCAATTATGCAAGGATAATGCAACTGTTGCGAGGCAAAGTCCTAAAAATAGAATGTTTTTCATATGGCAATTTTTTTTAGTATTGAATATTAATTCCCACGCTCATAATCCGCGTCATGGGATAAACCCCGCCGTTCGTTCCTGCCGATATTTCGGGGTCGAACCAGCGCATCGGCGTGAAAGTCAGCAGATTCTGACCGTTTATAAAGATGCGGGCGGAACTTAACCCGATGTTTTTTATCTTAGGCAGAACGGCGAAATTATATCCGATTTCCATGTTTTTCAAGCGCAGGTAGCTTGCATCCTGCTGCCAGAAACTCGAATAGCGGTAGTTGTGCTTGTCGTCCGAAGGAGCCGCCGTCAAGCGGGGCAGGGTAATCGGAAGACCTTGTTCGTAACGTTCCGCCGACCAGCTTTCTTCTACATTGCTGAACGCCGTTCCGTTGCCGCTTCGGAAAGGCGTTGCTCCGTGGCTCGATATGTAAGTGGAAACATGCGTCGCTCCCTGAAACAAAAAGGAAAAATCCAATCCCTTCCACGACAGTCCGCCCGAGAATCCGTATATGATTTCCGGCATGTTCGGGTAACCTATCGGGGCGTAATCGTTTTCGTTGATGACGTCGTCTTCATTTACATCGCGGTATTTCAAATCCCCGGGTTGCAGTCCGGAGCCTTCCCAAATGGATTTTGGTCTGTCCGGGTCGTTGATTTCGTCCCATGTGTTGTAAAATCCTTCGCAAATCAAGCCGAAAGGCTGGTTGATAGCCTGTCCTGTACGGAAAAGGTTGTCGTAGGGATGATTTACTTCGTCCATGTAAATAATTTTGTTGCGGGAAAAAGAATAATTGGCGTTAATCCAATACTTTAATCCGATACTGTTTACAATATTATTGTATCCCAGTTCCAGCTCATAGCCCCAGTTTTCCGCCTGTCCCACATTGTAGGGCGCTATCAGCGACGAAGCGCCGAATGTAATGGGAACGTTCAGCGACCAAAGAATGTCCTTGCGCTGTTCCTTAAAGAAATCAACGGTAACACGTATCCTGTCGCCCCATAACTGGCTATCGAAACCGATATTTTGCTTTAACGCGGTTTCCCACGACACATCGGGATTTCCCAGGCTGCTTTCCTTGTATCCGCTCACTGCCGTATGGTTTGTGCCGAAATAATACGCGTCGCTTGCCTGTTCATACGAACTCGGCAGGAACAGGAAGCGTTGCAGTGCGCCGTTCACATAAATTTTATCGTTTCCTACAAGACCCATCGAACCCCTTATTTTGAGAAAAGTTAGCCAATTGTTTTCAGGAAAAAAATCTTCTTCGCTGATGTTGTAACCCAGCGAGAAGGCGGGAAATATTCCGAATTGCTTCCCTTTCGCGAAGTTTTCAGAACCGTTGTATCCGATGTTAAATTCTCCGAGGTAGCGGTTGGCGTAATTGTAGGTTACACGTCCCACCAAGCCCATATAGTTGAACGGAAGTTCGTTTTGTCCGTTGTAATAGCGTTCGATGGTTCCCAGCGCCAATGCTCCGAAAGTATGAACGCCGAAACTGCGGTTGTAATCTATACCGGCTTCGCTGTAAAATTTCCGGTTTTTGGAATAATTTTCAGATGATACGGACATAACGCCGCCTGTCTGCGATACGACTAAGGCATATTGAGTCGGGTCTGCTGCGCTTATGCGTTTTACGTCGTATAATTCTATTTGGCGGCGGCGTTTTACCTGCTGGTTGTAGTAATTGTCGTATGCCGCCTTTCCTCTCAGGGATAAGCCTTTTGTCAGAAAATCCAATTTCAACAGGGCGG
>JAISXQ010000123.1 GCA_031270425.1 Prevotellaceae bacterium
TGGAAGGGAAGAAGGGGTATTCGGAGAAGGTGGTAATATAAAAAAACAACCCCTAACCCCTAAAGGGGGACGTATGGTGCAACGAAAGAGCGTTCGTGCGTTGCACTGTCCTGTTCCCCTTTAGGGGTTAGGGGTCGTATCCTGTTCCCCTTCAGGGGTTAGGGGTTCTCTCCTGTCCCGCCTCAGCGGGAGGGATTTAGGGGGCTAACCCTTAAATTTAAGATTCTGTTTCAGTTTTTGAAAACCGGCTCTTTTTATTGCCGAGTGGCGGAAGAGCGTTTTAAACTCCTCTTCTTCCAACGCCAACCAATCTTCTTCCGACCATTCAAAAATCTGACCGACAGGACGTAATTCGGAGTGGGAATGCGCCTGCGCTTTTTTCCTGTTCCAGGGACAATCGTCGCTGCAAATATCACAACCCAAAAACAAATTGGGGAATCCGGTTTTAAACTCGCCGGGTATTTCGTTTTTCGATTCTATTGTCAGGTAAGAGAGGCAGCGGCGGGCGTCCATCGAAGCGTTGGCGAGAGCCGAAGTCGGACAGGCGTCGATGCAGCGCGTACACGAACCGCAACGGTTGGGCGCCGGTTTGTCGTATTTTTCCATTTCTGCGTTCAGCATCAGAACCCCGATAAAGCAATACGAACCGAAACCGGGATTTATCAACTGCGTGTTTTTGCCAATCCATCCCAGTCCGGCGCGCTCAGCCCAGCGCCGTTCGAGTACCGGAGCCGAATCGACAAAAGAATGTTGATGTTCACCGGAAAGGCAGTCCTGCCCGTATTTGTCGACGATAACCTGCCCCAATTCGCGCAGTTTTGTTTTGATAACCGTATGGTAATCCACTGCCGGATAAGCGTATTTCGCCAATTTGGGAGCGGATTCGGGCTGTTGCCGCGCGGGGAAATAGTTAAGCAGCGTAACGACAAGCGATTTGCAGCCGGGCACGAGTTCGCGGGGATCCGTGCGCTTTTCAAAATTGCGGGCAAGGTAGTGCATATCGCCGTGTTTGCCTTCGGAAAGCCATTGCCGCAAAAAACGGGCGTCTTCGTCCAAAGCTTCTGCCCGGGCAATGCCGCAAGCGTCGAATCCGACCGATAAAGCTGCTTTTTTTATAAAACCGTACATCTGCGTTTAGTTACTCTTTCAGGTAATTTTTGGGCGGTACGCCGTAATACTCTTTAAAGATACGGCTAAAATATTTGGGATTATCGATTCCTATCATATTCGACACTTCCGCTATGGAATACTTGCTTTCGATAAGAAAATTCGCCGCATTTTTCAACCGGATAATCCGTATAAATTCATTGGGAGAACTGTTTGTCAGCTGTGTTACACGATTGTATAGCAAGGTGCGGCTCAACGCCAGTTCACGGCAAAGCACCGATACATTTAACTCAGGATTATCCAGATTCTGTTCGATAAGCTGCACTAAGCGGCTCATAAATTCTTCGTCCCTGTCGTTGTTTATTGCCATAATATTGCTCTTGCGAATATCCATCAAGGCTTTTTTCTGCCATGTGCTTTGCGTGGACAGTAAACTTGATATTTTAAGCCTCAGTATTTCCAAATCAAAGGGCTTTTTCACAAAATCGCCCGCCCCCGATACGAGCGCTTCTTTAACGGTTTCTTCGTCCGAAGTTTCGGTTATCATAATGATGGAAACAAAGGCGATGTCCGCGTTTTCTTTTATTTTACGGCAGAAAGAAAAGCCGTCCATATCGGACAGGAGCGAATCCACAATCAGCAGTTCGGGTTGCGATTGGAGTATCTGGTTCAGCGCTTCCTCCGCATTCGGATAGGTTTTCACACTGTATTCCCGCGACAACGAATTTTGTAAAAAGGACGCCATCTCCGGGTCGGATTCTACCAGGAAAAGTCGTGCTTTCGCTTCTTCCCCTGAGGTAAAATCACCTGCCGGAGCAGCCGGAGCAGATTCATCTATGTCTTTTTCGTCGTAGCGGTAGGGAAGCGTTACGATAAATTCCGTCGTTTCATCTTTTTTGCTGCTGAACGCGATTTTTCCCTTATGAATGTTGACCAGCGCATGTACCATTTTCAACCCGACGCCGCTTCCTGCGTTTTGGGCGTTTATTTCATTATCGTCGCGGAATATGTGTTTAAAGATTAATTTCCGGTTTTTGGGCGAAATACCGCTTCCGTTGTTGTTTATCGCAAAGCTCCATTCGTTATCGTAAAAAGAAATATGTATCTCTATTTTTCCCCCGAAAGGGGTGTATTTTATCGCATTCGACAACAGGTTGTCCGTTATTTTGTTCACTTTTTCTTTATCGAAGAAAACTTCCGTGTCCTGTTTCGGTATATGCAGCACAAGGGAAATAAACTTTTGAGAAGTTATCCTCTTATAGGCGTTTGTCTTGCGGACAAAAAAATCATATACATTGTTTTTTGTTACGGACAGGATGTAAGCGTTTAATGAAACGCGCTGAAAATCTATTAGTTGATGAACGAAATGATTTAACTTCCGGGTGTTGTTCAACGCGAGGGAAAGCAGGTATTTCGCCTCGTTTGTAAGCGTACTTACAAAAGTCATATCTTTAAGCGGGGCTTCGATAAGGCTTAACGGAGTTAAAATATCGTGAGCCGTATTGATGAAAAAATCCATTTTTTCCTCTGTCTGCTTCTTTTTCCGTTGTTCTTCGTAGCGCTTTATAATAAAGTATGTGGAAACAGCCAACAGCAGAACATATACGAACCATGCCCACACGGTATTCCACCATGGCTGTTTGACCGTAATTTCTATCTGCCGTTCTTCCTGCAACTGCTGGTCGATGCAGGCTCTTACGAAAAAAACATATTTTCCGGGCTGTATTTTCGAATACGACGCTGTATTTGAAGTCGATAAACGGTTCCAGTTCAAATCATAATCTTTCAGGTAGAAGGAATATTCCGTTTTATCCGAGAACTGATAACAGGGTAATGTAAACGAAATTGAGAAATAATTTTTGTTATGAGGAAGTACTATTTTAGCCGTTTCATTAATAGAAGAAGAAGAAAGCGGCGAAGCTTTTTCTTTCGGTTTTACCCTGTTCCCGAAAATCCGTAATTCTGTAAATATCAGGGGGTAATGTTCCTTTATACTGCTCTTTTTTATTTCCGACGGATAGAACAATACAGCTCCGTCAGCCGTACCGAAAAGCATCTCGCTGCTGGAACAGCGAAAAGAGGCATTGGGAATGAACTGGTTGGAAATCAAACCGTCCTGCGTGTTGTAGCTGGTGATTTTTCCCGTTTGCAGAAACAATTTGTTTAATCCTTCTTCCGTCGAGATCCACAGGTTGTTCATTTCGTCTTTCTCTATGGCATATACGTGATTGGACAAAAGTCCGTCCCTTTCTTTTGTATAATGGCGCAGCGAATCTGCCTTGAAATCATAGTAATACAATCCGTTCGATGTTCCGACCCAATACTCGCGGTCGCCATCTTTTAGTAGTTGGTTCACCGTGTTGCTTATCCGTGTCGGTTGCAGCGCTCCGGTGTTTTTATTCAACAGATAAATTCCCCTGTAAAGTCCCAATACCACCATCGAATCGTTGTACGAACTGAAACAGCGCAAACTTTCCGCGTCGTACAGTCTTGATTCTCCGGTTTGAACGTCGTAACAACTTATTTTTCCGTGGATGCCGCCCATCCAGAGTTTATCCGTATGTTCTTCCCTGTAAATGGCGTAAATGTATTCCGTTCCTATTATCGAAGCGGCGTCGCCGGCACGCCGCCTTAGCGCCCGCCCTGTCCGTTTGTCGATTTCGGCGCAGCCGAAAGCATAGCCTCCCGCCCATATTTTACCTCTCGAATCTTCGCAAAGGGTCAGGATAACATTTCCGTTCGTAGAGCTGTTTTTCCTGAAAAAATGCGTCCACTTGCCTGTTTTCCTTGCGAACAGACTTATACCGTTGTTCGTCCCGAACCACAGGTCGCCGTCCCTGTCTTCGATAACGGCATTTACATAATTGCCCACAATGGAATTTTCGTTTCTTTTCTCGTGGACGAAACTTCCGAACTTTAATTTTGAACGGTCTGTATAAGAAACTCCATTATGGTAGGTAGCCACCCACAGCAAATTTTTATCATCCAGCAGCAAATCATAGACGCTGTTTCCCGACAGGGAATTTGCCTCGTTTTCAATTTGCGCAAACGCTTTTTCGACCTGCTGCGTTTGACGGTTGAACAACAGTACGCCTTCCCCATCCACCCCGACAGCCAATTGCCTTTCGTTGTAGGAAATGATTGCGCGGACAGGTTTGTTTACTGTTGTGCGGAGGCGCGTAAGCAATTCCGCCGCCTGCTTCGGGAATACATATATCCCGTCGGAAAAAGTCCCGACCCAAAACAAGCGGTATTTTGTGTCGTAATACACGCGGTTGACAAAAACGCCTTTCAGCAAATGATTTACCGCCACGGCGCTGTCGCGATCCGGCAAACGGGCTAAGTACAAGCCCTCTTTCGTCGATACATAGTAAATATCCTGTTCCTTACATATATGATATACATCAATACCCTGCGCAATATCGAGGAGAGCGGTTTTATTGCCGGTCGTGTCGAAACGCAAAATTCCCTTTGTCGTAGCTAACAGAAGCGTATTACTATCTTCAAAGAAAATGTAGTTTAATGTGATATTGTACGATTTATAAAAATCCCGAATGGAATAAATAAAAAGGAATTCATCGGATTGGTCGTCGTATTTATAAACAAGCCCCGACTGCGTGAAAGCCCACAACGAACTGTCGGGAGCTAATGTAACATAGTTGAAACCAATGACTCCCGACGATGATTGATTAGGCTCCGCCAATTCGTAACGCTTGATGCGGCGTCCGTCATAACGGTCGATAGAAAGCTTGGTGGCAATCCATATAAAGCCGTTCTTATCCTGCCGGATGGAGAAACTCCGCCTGCTGCTCAAACCCTGTTCTTCGTTCAGGCGGTTAAAATTTCCGGCAATAACCGGATGGCAAATAAACACCGCTACCAGTAATATAAGCTTGGCGTATTTATAATTAGGCTTTGTTGTCATAGTATTATTTTTACTTAGCGATAAAATAGCCGTTCGTTATAATTTGTTTAGTACATGACAAAAACAAATAATTCTTTTTAACCACAATAGACAC
>JAISXQ010000038.1 GCA_031270425.1 Prevotellaceae bacterium
GATTTTTTCCGTACATTGGAATCGATATATTACAACAGCGAATTGAAACAGGAAAAAGCGGAACACATCACGCCCGAAGCGACCATTTATCCCGAAACCCAGTTTTATTATTTTAAAAACAAACAGCAATTTTTCTTAGCCGCGAAAGGGGGACACAATGCCGAAAGCCACAACCATAACGATATAGGAACTTTTTCGCTGTGGTTTGAAGAAACGCCCATTTTCATCGACGCCGGCGTGGGAACCTATACCCGCCAAACTTTCGGTTCCGAACGTTACAGCATCTGGACAATGCGCAGCATATACCACAACCTGCCGCTTGTGAACGGTGCGGAACAGCGCGAAGGACGAAATTATCAAGCTCAAAATCAACAATACGACGTAAAAAAGAGAAGCGTATCTTTTGAATTGGCAAAAGCCTGTCCCGCCGCCGCGCAACTAAAATCATGGGTTAGAAAGTACCAACTTCAAGCGGACGGGCTTGTTATCAGCGATAAGTTTGAACTCGAAAAAGCGGAAATTCCCAATGAAATAAACTTTATGCTTTGGGGAAAAATCGATACCGGCGCAAAAGGCAAAATCCTTATCGACGTGCAAGGCAAAAAAATGGAATTGCTGTACGACGAAAAGCTGTTTTCGCCCTTATTGGAAACAATCGAACTGCCCGACAGCCGCTTATCCAATGTGTGGGGAAGTGAAATTTACCGTTTGACATTGAAAGCGAAAAACACGGCAATAAAAGGCGAATATAAATTTACGGTAAAAAAACGGTAACTAAAATACATGAAACGGGGAATAAGCAAAACATATCCGGCATTGCTGGGCTTCGGCATAACAACAACGTTGTTTGCGCAATCGGGCGGCAAACCGAACGTCGTGTATGTTTTTCCCGACCAGATGCGCAACCACGCCATGCAATTCTGGAATGAGTCGCCTTACCGCGAGCGGGTCAACTTCAAAGCCGACCCTGTTTATACGCCGAATCTGAATAAATTTGCCGCCGAATCGGTCGTGCTGACCTCGGCGCAGAGCAATTTCCCACTGAGTAGTCCGCATCGCGGAATGATGCTTACAGGCATGTATCCCGACGGAAGCGGCGTTACGCTGAACTGTAATTCGATGCGTCCCATAAGCAGTTTGCGTGAAGACGCCGTTGCAATCAGCGACGTGTTTTCGCAAAACGGCTACCAATGCGCTTACATCGGCAAACTGCACGTTGATTTCCCCACGCCGAACAATCCGCAGGCTCCCGGCGCTTACGTGGAGGACAAAACGCCGGTTTGGGACGCTTATACGCCGAAAGAACGCCGGCACGGTTTCGATTACTGGTATTCCTACGGCACATTCGACGTACACAAATCGCCGCATTACTGGGATACGGAAGGCAACCGGCACGAAATCGGCGAATGGTCGCCCAAGCACGAAGCCGACAAGGCGATAGAATACCTTGAAACGGTGCGCGATACGGAAAAACCGTTTTTCATGGTCGTAAGCATGAATCCCCCGCACAGCCCTTACCAATCGCTCGACGATGTAATGGAAGGGGATTATAATTTATATAAAGACACGCCCATAGAAAAACTTTTAGTCCGCCCGAACATCAACCCCGCATTAAAGAAAAAACAACAATGCGCTCCGTACTATTTTGCATCCGTAACCGGCGTTGACCGTGAATTTGGACGTATTTTGGACGCTTTGAAAAAACTCAGTCTGGATAAAAACACCATCGTTGTTTTTACTTCCGACCACGGCGAAACGATGGCAAGCCATGTGGAAGACCCCAAAAATTCGCCCTATACGGAAGCGATGAACGTGCCGTTTTTAATCCGTTACCCGAAAAAGCTGAAACCCCGCGTTTCCGGTCTGCTGCTCTCCACGCCCGATATTATGCCGACGCTGCTTTCGATAGCCGGACTTAAAAAACAAATACCTGAAAGCGTGCAGGGCGCTGATTTATCGAAGTACCTCTATTCCCAAAAAACGGATAAAAAAGCTCCGCAGGGAGCGCTTTATCTCCGCAACGAAGCGGGAGAGAAAAACGGAAAAGGAGAAATTACCGGTTATTTTCCGGCGGCAAGGGGCATAAAAACCCGCACGCATACCTTGGCAATAACTGTCGACCGGAAAAAACAACTGAAAGAAACGCTGTTTTTCGACGACGTGAAAGATCCGTATCAACTGAATAATTTACCAATAGAAGAAAACAGGGAAATATTCCGAAAGCTTTGCAAAGAAATGGGATTGCTCCTGAAACAGGCGGACGACCCCTGGTACAGGGAAAGCATCCTGAACGAACTTATTCCGTATTGATTATCCATCCTTATTTAAAGTACGATTTCGTACCTTTTACGCATTATTTTATCCCATGCGTAAGAATTTTCTACCGTACTTTTGTCTTGTAAATTCAAAAAAAAATTAAAAACATTTTTTAAAAACAGAAGAATTATGAAAAAAATTACTTTACCATTTGCAGTGGCATTTTGTATTACTTCCGGTTTTTCAGGAAACGTAATAACAAATGGAAACTTTGAAGCTGAACCAAGTACTTTTACAGTAGTTGAAAGCAATTTAAATGTATTAATGCGTGTTGCCAATCATCAAGACGCCGCAACACAAACAGCAGCGCCTGTTGTATCCCCTGCTGTAACGGTAACTGAGGGCTTGTGGGTAAGAAAATCGCCCAACAGCGGTTATATTAAAGGTATAATCCGTACCGACTTAACCACTCCCGACGGAAGCGAAACCGCTAACAGCGTGTTGAATTTGCGGCATAATCAAAATAATACGGCAACAGGATTAACCAATTGGTATCAGAACGTTGCGCAACAACGGATAGCGGGCGGTGTAAATTTAGAAAAAAAGTACATCCTGACCTTTGATGCAAAAGTCGATGATGAAACGAGTCCGACGCTTACCAATGTCTGCAATCAGGTTGTAGCTGTTATTCGGGATATTACTAATGGCGTCCAAACAACCCAAACAATCAGTCTTGCACAAGGTACGACTTGGAGCCAATATACGGCTACTTTTAATCTTCCCGCGTGGGTTGAAGGCGGAGGCGCAACAGCAAACGGCAGTAATGTGATTTTTGGATTGGGTATCAGCACCGAATATGGCTTGAATGACGACGCTACCAAAACAAAATATTCTTCTATCCTTATAGATAATGTAAAGCTTATTGCGGAAGGTGATACCGAAACCGGATTATCCAATCCCGAAACATCATTCCATTGCATTGCTCAAAACGGCGCAATACAAATAACAAACGCTCCCGGAAACGCGGTAATTTCCGTATATAACGCGGCAGGTTCGTTGGTAAGCAGCGCTCCGGCAAGGGACGGAGTTGCGAATATACAAGTTCAAAAAGGACTTTATATCGTAAAAACGGAAAATCAATTGAAAAAGGTTTTGGTAAAATAAAAAAGCTATGAAAAGGACGATATTTATACTTGCATGTATTTTCTGCTCGATGAATTTTATTTGGGCGGAAGCACAACACGGAGTTGTTTATGTAAAAGCCGGAGCTGTCGGCGACGGTTCTTCATGGACTAATGCTATGGGCGATATTCAAGCCGCCATAACCAAGGCGAAGGAAGACGGCGCAAACCGTAAAGACGTATGGGTTGCGGGCGGAAACTTTACGCTAACGGCGAACATCATTATGCAGGACAGCATAAATGTGTACGGCAGTTTTGCCGGAACGGAAACTTCTTTGGAAGAACGCGCAAAAGTTGAGAACGGAAAGGCCTGGGAATTTGTCAACCCGACGATATTGACCGGAAACGGTTGCCGCTTGGCGAGCTTCCTC
>JAISXQ010000137.1 GCA_031270425.1 Prevotellaceae bacterium
TGAATCTTTGGTATCGAGAAAATAGTCGTGCAGAGGCTTGTCAAGCAGAAAAACCCCTTCCAGTAAATCAAAATAAGCAAAATTCCGGTTGTCGTAATTCGGTTCAAAACCTAAATAGCGCGTCAATTTTAATAAAAATACGAGATGAAAGTTAGCCAATGAATTTTCGCATCCGTTCAGACTCAGGGTTGCCTGTTCGATAAATTCAAATAATTGTTCGTCGGAATCGGCTCTTATCAAGGTGCGGAACAAAATTTCGGACAAGAACAGCGCCAAGGCATTTTTTACCGGATTAACCGGAATATTATTCAATTGGGTGGCGATGCGTATGTCCTTGATTTGTTGCACCTCTCTGCGGGGAAAGTGTGCTACATCCAACTCCACGAGCGTAAGCGGCTGCAAAAAAGCCGGACGGCAAAGCGATTTTTTCTTTCCTCGGCCGTAAACCATATAAACCGCACGTCCGAAGCGGCGGGTGTAGATAGTAACAATCGAAGTGGAATCGCTATATTTAATGTTGTGTAAAACAATGCCGGAGGTTTTTTCTTGCATATCGAAGAAATAAATAACAACGGGTTTTCCTGTTTTTGTAAAACAAAGGTAGCGAAATTAGTTCGGAAAATCCGATTTTTTTTCACAAAAGGTTTTGCTTATTCAAAAAAACGCCGTATATTTGCACCCGCAATTGAAAAACCGAGACTCCTCGGTTGCGCAAGCAAAAGCCTTGAAGGCCCATTCGTCTATCGGTTAGGACGCAAGATTTTCATTCTTGAAAGAGGGGTTCGATTCCCCTATGGGCTACAAAAAAAATAACGATACTAAAATAACATGTAAAGATGGCAAATCATAAATCATCGATTAAAAGAATTCGTCAAACGGAAAAAAGAAGGTTGCACAACCGCTATTATGCGAAAACAGCCCGTAACGCTGTTCGTAAATTGCGTGGAACCACCGATAAGGAAACAGCCGTTAAGTTGTTGCCCGAAGTAAGTTCCATGCTTGACAAATTAGCGAAACGTAATGTTATCCATAAGAATAAAGCAGGAAATTTGAAATCCAAATTGACCCTTTACGTGAATAAATTGGCATAATTTATTGCGCGGCGTAAAAATATTGAAGAGGGGCTGTCTTGAAAAGTCGCCTCTTTTTTTGTATATTCAAGCGGGAGCAACACCCTGCGCTACTTTGACCAAAGTTTTGGCTACACCGGTTTGCAATTCAGCCTTTTTCAACCCTTGATTCGCATTATTAATTTATTGGGTTAAGCGTTTAAGTCGCATAAAAATAACCCCCCGGAGGGGGTTATATGAATAACCGCCGGTGTAACCGGCAGAAAAAAGAACAAACAAAGAAACAACCCCGAAGCAGATTGAACAAAACAATTTTAGTTACAGTAAATTACAATAATATTTCCTTAACCTCATTACCTTATTTATCTTAACTTGACGACATTGGTTTGGAGACTACGCTCAATAAGGGATTAAACTAATTTCGAACACATACTTATTCAAAAAAATATATAAACGTCGGATTTCCGGTAGTAGTAACCACAGGTCCGTCGCTTACCGCTCCGGTAGCGGGGTCGTAGGTAAAGAAGCCGGCTTGCTCATCGCCGTAATTAGCAAATACAGCCAAATCCTTGTAAGTGTCTATAAATATGCTGAATCCATCAGTCGCCGGTATCCCATCAATCTTTTTTATCGTCTTGGTTTTCAGGTCTATCAGGGCGGCTATCAGATATTTGGATGTGTAGGGATTGTCGCCGATAAGTTCGCTAATCGTAAGGTAAGCGCAGAGTTTTCCGTTGCCGATATATTTACAAAAGGACAGCGAACCCGGTTTATAGCTTGTTCCTTCGATAGTTGTTTGGGAAATATCCCACGAGCGTGTTTCGTCAAACTCGGTTTCTCCCGAAGGAATACAAAGGAATCCTGTTTCGGGAAAGCGGGGATCAAGACCAAAACCTCCGGCACAGGCAATGTACAGGTCGTTGTTTTCATCGGTGAAAATCATATCCTTATTCATCGGGCGGACAGGGAAAGTCATTCCCGACGCTGTTTCGGAGATTTTCTTGACGACTTTATCGATGCTGATGTCGATGATAACCACATCCGACTGCTTATATTCGGGATAAGGCATCCAGCTGGAACCGATTTGGAGCAGGGGGACGTAGAGCAAACCATCGCGAATAACAGGATGGGAAGGATCGGGGTTGCTGTCTTCAAAAGCATAGGACGTCAAATCAATTTCTCCCGTTTTAGTCATTGTTGTAGGGTTGAATAGTAATATCTTACCCAAATTATACAGGTGTGTGTAAGCTTTTTCATCGTTGTATTTCACAACTCCGTAAGCGCCGGACATGGATGGCAACAAGAGCGCTCCTGTTTTTTGCAAGGTATGCGAGGCGGTGTAACTGTATTTTTCCAGTTCCTGCGTACCGTCTTTACCAAATTCGGGAGTAATAAAAATATCATTTCCGTAAACCCTCATTCCGGCGCTGTATCCGACCTGAATACTGTTCGAGTTTCCTACGGTCTGTTTTGAGAAATCGGGAATAAGCTGGATATAAGACGATCCGCTTGTGCCGTCGGGGTTTTTTACGGTTGTTTGAATTAAAACCGTTCCTGTATTGGGTTCGGTTTCTTCATTCGATTTGCAGGAAGTAAAAGCAAGGCTGAGAAGACTTGCACCTAAAAAAACTGAAATTGTCGTTTTCATATTTGTAACGTTTTAAAAATTAATTGATTATTTAAATATATAACGTATCTTCGCTCCAAAGCTTCGCCCGGGTAAGGGGCGGTTAAATTCGGAGAGAAGGCTCGTGTCGGTTAAATTTTTTATTTTTCCGGAAAGGAAGAGGCGGCTGTTCATAAAGCTATGCTCGAAACCAAGGTCGAATGTCAAACTGCGCGGAATACGGCGTTGACTGTTCACCGTCATTTCAAAGTCGTAAAAATATTCCTCTATAAAAGCGGCATCGGTAAAAATGCGGGTATTTTGCCCTTTTCCACCGAACAAATTCTCTTTGTGGAACTCCCAACCCGCGTTGCTCATAAAGTAGGGAATATTCGGCATGCGTTTCCCTTTGGCGGGATTGGGTATATGGCTTTCCTGTTCGTATTCCCGCACGTCTCTTAAATCCTGAAATGTAACGTTGAAATAGCCGTAAAGCCAAGGGGATATGTCGCCTTTCATATCCAATTCGACCCCGATCGTGCGCATTTCCCCGAAATTTTGGTATTGGGCGTCGATAAAGCCTTTTGAAAAACGAATCATGTTTTCCAAGTGCATGTAAAAGAAACTTGCCTCTATTTGCAGGTTGTCGCTCGCGTCGCCCATCCGGTCGTAGAGCAAACCGAAATTAACGCTCGTATTCCTTTCGGGCAGCAGCGCTTCCGACGGAGAAATGGAGTAGCCGTCGCCCAGCAATTCCGTTTCGGTGGGAATGCGCACATCGTATCCGCCGGAAAGCTTTGCCATAAAATCGCGGGTGAATTTATAACGCATGGCATTGCTGACGCCGATGTCTTTTTTCAACAGGTCGATATCTTTGACATTATCACTTCCGTATATCGGCGCTTTTTTGGTCTGCATGGAATACACGTAATAACGGACGGTAAACGAATTGAGCAATTTATCCCCGTTGGTTCTCACATCGTAA
>JAISXQ010000122.1 GCA_031270425.1 Prevotellaceae bacterium
TAAAAGTTTACCGGAACAGCGCTTATTTTGTCGCCTGGATGGATAAGCCGGCTTTAATTCAACGCATCAACGCCATGCCGCCCGAACGACGGACATGGACTTTCGAGGGAGCGAAAAGAGATTTTTGGAACTGTAAAATACGCGACGCCAAAGCGCCCGGAACCCTTATCGGTTATTTGAAACAGCTGCCGGTAGTATTAAAATAGTAGATTTTTTTTTGCGTTTATTATTTCCGCCAGAAAACAGGAGTAAAGATAATAAGCGCAGTAAACAGATCCAAGCGCCCGATAAGCATTACTAAGGATAAAAACCATTTTCCGAAAGTCGGGATGCTCGAATAGGTTTCGATAGGACCTAATTTACCCAATCCCGGACCGACATTACCCAAACAGGAAATCATACTGCTGACCGATTCTTGGAATCCCAGTCCCGATAAGCTGAGTATAAGCGACCCCGCCATAGCAAGGAAACAGTACAGCAGGACATAAGCCAGCACACGTGTAATTATTTCTTCCCGTACGATTTTTCCGTCGTATTTAACCGGAAAAATAGCGTTGGGATGTATCATCCGTTTAAACTCATAGTAGCAGTATTTAAACACCAACAGCACGCGGATAATTTTAATCCCTCCCGCCGTAGAACCTGCCGACCCGCCGATAAGCATTAAAATAAGGAGTAATATCGTCGCCACAGCCGCCCACGACGAATAATCCACCGAATAAAAACCGGTTGTCGATATCAAGGAACTGACGGTGAAAAGACTGTTGCGGAAAGCTTCGCCCGCGCTTTCCAAAGCAGGATTCGAAAAGTCGATCAATGTTGCTGTTATGATAAGCGTAAAGGTCAATAAAATAATCAGATAATATCGAAGTTCTTCGTTTGAAAAAACTTTCCGGATTTTACCCACGAACAAGAAATAGTATAATTTGAAATTGATGCTTGCCAGAATCATAAATGCTATGACGACAAATTCAATACAGGGGGAATCCCAATGTCCGATACTCGCGTTTTTGGTGGAAAAACCTCCGGTGGCAACGGTGGAAAACGAATGACAGAGCGCATCGAAGCGATCCATTCCCGAAACACATAGCAACAGGGTTTCGGCAGCGGTAAAGAGAATATAAATCCCGAATAAACGTTTAGCCGTTCCGCTGAATTTAGGATGCAGTTTTTCCTTGCTCGGACCGGTTACTTCGGCAGAATATATCTGAACACTGGAAAATCCGAAAATCGGCAGCAGAGCCATGGATATGACGATAATACCCAATCCCCCCATCCAATGGGTCAAACTGCGCCAGAAAAGCATTCCGCGGGGTAAGGCTTCCACATCGGTAACGACGGACGCGCCGGTTGTGGTAAAACCCGACATGGTTTCGAAAAACGCATCGCTAAACGAAGCGATATTGCCGCTCAACCAAAACGGCAACATTCCCACCAAAGTAAATAAAATCCAGGTCGAAGTAACGATGACGGAACCCTCTCTTTTTCCGATAGCAAGCGGGGCGTTTTTCCCTGCGAAAACGCCGGAAACACCCAACAGTAACGCAAGAATTGCCGTCGTCAAAAAATATACGGCGTCCGTTTCCCTGTAAAGCAGCGACACGAAGAAAGTGGCAAGCAAAAAGAAACTTTCGACAAGCAAAAGGCTTCCTTGCAGCCGAAATATCAACTTATAATTGAACTCTTTTTTCATTTCAGGTTTCGGGTTTCAAGTTTCAAGATTTCGGGTTTCAAAATTTCAAGATTCAAGATTTCAGATTTCAGGTTTCAAGATTTTAATTTCTTTTTAAAGTTCCCTTAGTAGCTATTGAATTAAACCAATCTCAACCCTGATTTTTCTCTTTATACAAGAAAAATCAGGGCGTTTTTTTGTTTGTATTTCTCTGCTACTTAGTGGTTTTAATGTCTTGCTAATCTGCTAATTTACTAATTTGCTAATCTGCATTTGCTAATTTACTAATCTGCTAATTTTTTTTTATATTTTTCAACCGCTCAATAAACCTGTCTCCCAGCTCCGTTTTTACTTTAATATGATTCAAAATTTCCTGCACAAAAGGATTTTGGTCGAAACGCCCGCGCACCAGGTCGAAATCGGCTTCTTTCTGGTTTTCGTCGCCGTCGGCTCCAAAGCCGATTTTTACCTCGATGGTAAATTCTTTTTTCGTATCTTCGTAAATCAGTTCGTCTAACTTGACCACCGATTTTTTCCACAATTCCACAAGAGCGATAATATCATCAACCGTAACTTCATCAATCGTTTTTCCCCAATACTCTTCCAGCTTGCCCTTTCCCCAAGTCCATTCGAAGGAATAATAATTCCGGTGCATCGTTTCAAATTCCTGCTGGATTTCGTCCAGACTTATTTTTCCGGCTTCAATTAACGAAATAATACGTTCGATTTCAGATTTCGGAGCGATAAGCCCCAGCAGGTCGCTCCAGTCGCCCGAACCGACGGGCGTATCGGGTTTCATCCGTTCGCGCAGGTCTTCTATCGATTCGAAGGGCGTTTTTTCCAACCGGCTGACCAACGTGTTACCCAAAAATTTAACAATTCCGATTTGATATAAATCGACGCCGCGCTGGAGCGACGTTTTTTTTATCTTGCTGTTTTTGTAAGGATAAACCTCGGTTGCCGTGTCGGAGTTGCGCTGTATGTTTTGCAATACTTCCACGCCTTTTATCATTTTTTGTATGGTGTAGGGACTGAGCAGGTTATTGTTTATCGGGTCTATCTTACGGCTGTCCTTACGCCTGTCCCGCTTGGGCCATTTCTGCGCATCGCGGATGGTGCCCACCGTCCGCAAATTAATGGCGGGAACAACAAAACTGTCGCCTTTATCTTCAATCAAATAAGAAAAAGGCAAATCCGATGTATCGGGATGTTTCGTATGCCGACCCATAACGAGGGTGAAAGCGCCGATCCGCGCGGGCCACAAAACGTATGAATCGCTGGTGGTTTTCGACCCCCGCTCGACAATTCCCTGATGGATAGGACCTAATTTATACATGTGGTTGCTCTGGTTCGAGCCGCTACCCGCGTTCATAAACGAAAACATTCCGGCAATCAGCAAGGTGGATTTATGGTGCGATACGGTGTAAGGTCCTGCGAAAACCGCCGTCGATTCGCCGTGCATACCGAGGCAATTGGAGAAAAATATCGAATCCACCGCCGAATAATGCTTGCCCATTTCGCTGCCCTGCCCGATAAAGCAACTGGAAATAAGCGTGGAGTCCGAAATAGAAACTCCCGATTCGAAGATGAAATCGGTACATTTTACCCCGAAGCCAATATACGCCGGCGCTTCGGCGTTGCTGTTTACCGAACCGTTTTCGAGGACGGAAGCGCCTTCGATAATTGCGTGGTCGCCGATGCAGACGTTCTTTATACTTCCGGTATTAACAATACGCACGTTTTTGCCGATTGTGCCGGTATCCGACTGTTGCGAACGGGCGTATTCGTCAATTTGCGCCAACAAATTTTGCGTCATTCGAGGGCGGTGGCGGTAAAGCGCCAGCATATAAGCCAGCGGCGCCGAAAGATGGTTGAATATGGGGATTTCGCGTCCGCCGGTCTCGTTCAGGACAGGAACGCGTATTCCGTTTCCAAACGAAGAAACGCCATCTACAAGAATGGAATTGACATGTTCGATATAAGCGCCGTCGCCGATATGGTAATTGGCGATGTAGTTGCTCACTTTGTCGATGAAAACGTCGTTTCCAACGCTGCAATTATGCAAAACGCAGTTGTTAACGCCTGCATGTTTGCGCAATCCGCCGGGCAACTCGAATATTTTGTCGTAGGCGCCGAGGCTAACCTTACCCGAAAAATGAACGTTGGAAATAAAATCGGGCGCAAAATTTTCCGCGACCGTTACATGTTGCCAGTTTTCGGCTGTGCAACCGTGAATGGTTAAGGTTGCGATTTCCTTTTCTGTTAAATTACGGTAGTTCTTCATAAGTTTGGAATAAAAAATCATTATAAGGATAACGCTGAACATGAATTGCTTTTACTTTTTCATAAAGCAAGGTTTTCAGTTCGTCGATATTCTGTTTTTCTTTTGCCGAAATAAAAATGCAGTTGTCATGCCTTTTCGCCATCCAGGTTTTTTTCAATTCATCCAAGCCGATATTCTCCCTTTTCACCGGCGATAAATCGTCTTCGTCTTTCGGGACGCAGGTAAATGCGTCTATTTTGTTAAAAACCAGGATAACGGGTTTTTCTACCGTATCTATTTCTTTGAGCGTTTGCGATATTACCTCTAATTGCTCTTCAAAATTCGGGTGCGAAATGTCCACTACGTGAAGCAGCAGATCCGCTTCGCGCACCTCGTCCAATGTCGATTTAAACGATTCCACCAAGTGATGCGGCAGCTTGCGGATAAACCCGACCGTATCGGAAAGCAGGAAAGGCAGATTTTCGATAATGACTTTGCGAACCGTTGTATCGAGAGTTGCAAACAGTTTGTTTTC
>JAISXQ010000125.1 GCA_031270425.1 Prevotellaceae bacterium
TTAATATATTATTTTCTTTAATAAAAGGCGAAATTTTTGTAAGGGTGGGGGGGGTGGTGTTCAACAGTACGGTGGATTTGATTGTATCGCCGTGACATACCGTTTCGTACCAAACATTCAAATTATACGTTCCGTTAGTTAAACCGTTTGTAATATTAACCGGAGTTTCTAATTTCCACTCGGTTTGGTATTCAGGCGTATTAACGTCAACTGTCGTGCTTAACAGTGCATTGCCTGCTGCAACCAGACTTGTTTCTTCTCCTTCTCCCTGAGTAACTTCATAATACATTTCAGCTTTAATATCGACAGGGGCTATTTTCAAAAGGTCATTATCACTAAAAGCTCCTGCGGGTCCATCTATTCCTATAATAGCAGATACACTTGTTGTTTTACCTGTAAGAGAAAGAGGAGTTGTTGATGAAAATGTTCCTAAACTTTCGTCAAGTTCGCCTGCTGCAATAAAACCGTTTCCGGTATTAATAGAATCTGCATTTAATAAAGTAACAAGTTTTTCTCCTCCTACAAAGGTTAGCGTATAGCGGTTGTATGTAAACAACCATCTCACTTTTCCATTTGCAAAACCAAAGCTGTATTTTCCTCTGGTGGGAAGAACGTCCGCCATAAGTTGTGTCGTACTGCTTTGAGGGTATAAGCAGGCTTCTAAGTAACCTTTATAGTTAGAATAAGTGAAAGCAAACTTAACGTTACCCTCATTGTCAGGAGTCGCCGTAATAAGCATTGATGTTGCCACATTTGTGGTATTACTCCAACGTAAATCTTGGGCGTCATTCAAGAATTTTATATAATTGCTTCCATTTACAGTTATGATTTTTGCCCTGAACAGAATATCTGTTGTTTCTGAAACAGAAAAGGGTCTTCCTAGTGTCCATGCGTTGTTTTCGCCTTGTGTCCCCGTACCGTCGGCAAAAACCGCTTGGTATTCGTAACTTCCGGCAGGCAGCGTAAATTCTTTTGTGTAAATTCCGCCTGCTTCTGTGGGAGCCTCCATTAAGTAAGCGTCGGTGGGGTTTCCGTCGTCATCAAAATCAATGGGTTTGCCAACCTCCTTCGTAGAACTTTGGGTTCCTGTAACTATACCCGATGTTGCGGGTACTTTATTAAAGCGGATATAAATATCCTGTGCTGTGCCGGAAAGCCCAATAAATGCACATAAACCTGTTGTAATAATAAACTTTTTCATTGGTAATTTTTTTAAAAATAATGAATAAAAATAATTAATAAAATGATAGTTGATTTTTTATCGAGACAAAGTAAAGTATATTTAATATAGGAAAATGCAAGATTCTTACTCATTTATGCAAGGATATTGTAATCTTGCTCTTTATTTGCAACATCTTGGAAATTGTGTTGAATTTTTTCATCCCTTCTGTTTCGTTCCGATGGGGGATGTCTCAAAAATGTTTTAGAACACGGATAAGATGGATAAAACGGATAAGAGGGATTTACGCGGAAATAACAATTTCTTATTAATCATGCGAATCAGGAGTTAAAATTGTATCGTGGTTAGGAACCCACGCGAAAGGATTCGCAATGTACAGGTGTATTTAAACGACGAAAACGCCTGTAATTCATTGATTACAAGCGTTTTTGTTATCTTAGTCGGGATGACAAGATTCGAACTTGCGACCTCTACGTCCCGAACGTAGCACGCTACCAACTGCGCTACATCCCGATTGCGAATTGCGCTGCAAATGTAATACTTTTTACAAAACAATGAAAGTGAATTGACAATTTTATATCTTGTTTTGGTCTTGTTGTAACATAATATGCTAAAAATAATTGTTTTTTGCGCTGATTTTGAATAAGAAGCGTTTACACCGGTTCTACTTTCCGCACAATTTTTAATTTCGGTTTCAGCAGTTTTAAAAAACTTTTTTTCAATCCCGGCGCGTCTAAGCCCAGCATGGCGTACAGTTCCGCCGGCGTTCCGTGTTCCACGAACGTATCGGGTATTCCCAAGCGTTGTACCGGTACGTTGTACCGGTTATCGGACATAAATTCCAGTACGGCGCTTCCGAAACCACCTTGCACAACTCCGTCTTCTACCGTTACGATTTGGTTGAAATTTCGTCCTGCTTCGTGGAGCAATTCTTCGTCGACAGGTTTTACAAAACGCAAGTCGTAATGCGCGATACTGATGTTTTCAACTTCCTGTTCAATTTCTTCTATGGCTTTTGCCGCGTGCTGAGCCATAGTTCCGATCGTTAATACCGCTAAATCGACGCCTTTTTTTAAGCGAAGTCCCTTGCCAGTCGGAAGCGTTTCCATCTTATTGCGCCAGTTAATGTTGAAACCGCATCCCCGCGGATAACGGATTACAAAAGGTCCCATACCGGGCTGCTGGGCAGTGTACATCAGGTTGCGCAGTTCCATCTCGTTGCGCGGCGCGGCAATGGTGAGGTTGGGTATGCAGCGCATATAAGCCAGGTCGAACAGTCCCTGGTGGGTTGCTCCGTCGGGACCGACAATTCCCGCACGGTCGAGGCACAAAACCACATTCAGTTTTTGCAGCGCCACGTCGTGTATCACGTTGTCGTAAGCGCGTTGCATAAACGAAGAATAGACGTTGCAAAACGGAATCATGCCTTCTTTTGCCAGTCCGGCAGAGAATGTTACGGCGTGCCCTTCGGCTATTCCCACGTCGAAAACCCGTTCGGGAAGTTCTTTTTGCATAATAATCATGGAACAGCCCGAAGGCATCGCGGGAGTAATGGCGACAATTTTTTCGTTTTGTTTTGCCAGCTCCAACAAGGTTTCGCCAAAAACCTGTTGAAACAAAGGAGGTTTCACTCCGTTATCGGCATGGCGTTCGCCTGTTTCAGCGTTAAATACGCCCGGCGCATGCCATTCGGTAACCGATTTTTCGGCGGGTTCGTATCCTTTTCCCTTTTTTGTGATGCAGTGCAGCACTTTCGGTCCCTCAAAATCCTTGATGTCGGACAAAATCCGCACCAGACCGTTAACGTCGTGTCCGTCAACGGGCCCGAAATAGCGGATATTAAGCCCTTCGAAAATGTTGTTGGATTGTTGCGATATTTTCGATTTGATGCTGTTGGTAAAACGGATAATGCGGTTTTTCTTGTGTTCGTTTATTAGTTTTAAGCGTCGCAACAGTTTGTATATCTTGTAACGCCAGAAATTATAAGCCTCCGAAGTTGTTATATCCACCAGATATTGTGTGAATCCTCCTTTTATAGGATCGATTGCCATCTGGTTGTCGTTGAGGATAATCAACAGGTTGTTTTTGTCCATCGAAGCGTTATTTAAACCTTCGAAAGCCAGACCGCCCGTCATGGAGCCATCGCCGATAACGGCAACGATGTGTCTGTTTTTTTCGTTTTTCAGCAAGGAAGCTATCGACATGCCGAGTCCGGCGGAAATGGATGTTGAAGCGTGTCCCACTCCAAATGCGTCGTACTCGCTTTCTTTCGGCGAAGGAAAACCGCTTATGCCTTTAAATTGCCGGTTGCTATGAAATTCCTTACGCCGTCCGGTCAGTATTTTGTGTCCGTAAGCCTGATGCCCGACGTCCCATACCAAGCGGTCGTAAGGCGTGTTAAATACATAATGCAAAGCTACGCTCAACTCTACAACTCCCAAACTCGAACCCAAATGCCCCGGATTTTTTGAAACTTCGTCAATGATAAATTGCCGCAATTCATCGCATACAACAGGAAGTTCTTCCTTAGGAATAGCCTTTAAATCGGCAGGCGTATCAATGGAGTTCAAGTATTTATAGACTCGGTTCATTTTTTTTAACGTACAATGGGATACAAAAGTAATATATTTTCATTGTCCCTGCAACAAAAAAAGGCGGTAAATGGTAAGTAGCGGTAAGCGGCAAGTGGGCAAGCAGCATCCGAAGTTTTAAAACTTTTTCATATTTTTGCAAGCAGATTATGAACAAAGGCTGTATTAAAAGCACACGGTCCCGATGGCTATCGGGAATGGATAAGACGGATTTACACCGATAAATAATAGACGCATATTTTTAACCTGTTAATAAATAACAGGTTAAAAATCCGTGTAAATCCGTCTTCTCCGTGTTATCCGTGTGCTAAAACACTTTTGAGACATCCCCTTCCTTTTTTGCTATTTTAAGCCGG
>JAISXQ010000154.1 GCA_031270425.1 Prevotellaceae bacterium
GTCCAATTCGTCTCCCGGAGGTCCCGCCGTATAAGTCATCGCCCAAAACGCAGGCCAAGTTCCCACTGCCGACTGCGCCGTAAAGCGGCATTCCAAATAGCATGGAGGGGTAACCCAAAAGCCCCCGCCATCAGCCCGGGCGGAAGCAATAAATCCGGTTGTTCCTTTGTCTGCGCCTTCTTTTTTCTTTGCCGTTATCCGTAAATAGCTGTCCACTTGCGAGAACGGACTTCCATCGGCATGATCGGGCTTTACAAAGGGCCATCCGCTGAAATTACCGCGAAGCGGCGTAGCGTTGTATTTCGCATTTTTACCATCGTTGGAAATGGATAAATCTTCGTCAAAATCGTCGGCATACAATAATTTCATTCCATCGGCTGCCGGTGGATTTGCCGCAGGAATACCCCGATTCCAGTTTACTCCTCCTGTATTGTAGAGTTGTAATTCAAAAATGTCCTTTTTACCGTTCTCATCAACAGCAAAAATACGAATATTTAGGGGACCGGCAAGAAGCGTATCGGCGTTAAAAACAAAAAATCCGTCGCCGTTTCCGCCAATTCTATTCCCTGGGGCGTAAGATTTACATCATGCCCTTCCGGATCCGGGTATTGAATGTTGGGAGCCTGCCAGCACATAGCCTTTGCTTTCAACATATTTTCCGCGTTAAAACGAACGGTTACAACGCCATTTATTTCCGATCTTAATACCGGTTCGGTTACTCTGATTGCCTCAACCCAATCCGCCACCGTTACATTGTATGCGTAATCAAAATCGAGATCATCAAGAGGGTTTCCATTCGTTTTAGCAATCAGACCTATGACACATAAGCCTGTCAATAGAATTTTAATCAAGTTTGTTTTCATTTTCAGCTATTTATTTGTTGCGTTATTTTGATATTTACTGTTTTTCATTCCCAAATATCGGGTACAGGACTATGTCCTACGGCTTTTGGATATACATTCACAGGCTCTTTTTCACCCGCATGAATATAATAAAGCCGTTTCGCGGTTTCCTTTGCCGCCGCCGCCATGTGCGGATAGGGTCTGTCGGTTACATCCACAAAACCGCAATTGTAATTTTCGCCGTCGGAACGACCGTTTATATTTTGGTCGCACCAAATAAACCACGACGCGCCGATAAGTCCGGGATGCGCGAAACCGTTTTCGGTATAATAGCGGAAAGCGCCGCCCCGTTCCTTCTGCGAATTAACCTGCCACAAGGACTGCGCAAGCCCTCTATCGACAGTCCCAAAATGGTATTCGCCAATAAACATGGGAAGTCCGGAAATTTTCATCGCGTAATCCATTTTTGCGTGGTCGGGCGCGAGCGCGTAGCAGTTGAAACTCAAAACATCAAAAGTTTCTTTGCTCATTCGGAGTAGTTCATCGTTCAATTGCTCGATATATCCGTAACGGATACCAAGGTTTAAGTGGTTCGGATCGTGCTTTTTTAAGGATTTGGAAACCGATTTCATGAAAATTTCAAATGTTTTGTAAATAAATTCTTTACGACGTTTCGGAGTATCGCCTTTCTTTAAATATTTCAGAAACTCTGTTTTTACCGGACAATCCTCGCCTTCCAGAATTAACTTGCTAAGGCGTTCTTCCTTTGTAAGCCATGCCGGCTCGTTTCCTACAAAGTAGCCCAGCAAGAAGGGATTGTCCTTATATCCGGCAATATTTTCCTCAACGGCTTTATCTAATTTGTCGTGAAAATCGCCGGCATACACGTCGGCTAAGCCCATCAGACTGTTTGTTGTCCCCAATCCGCGAAGAGGAAGGATAAAGGCTTTCCTGTTCAGGCTGTACACATGCGGACTCGACCAGTTGGCAATGGTATTGATTCCCCATCCGGTCATCCGGCGCACCGCCATTTTGGCGGATTCCTGAATGTAATTTTCTCCATAGCGGCGATAGAGGTTCCACACCCCGAAAGAGGCCGAATGCGTTTCGGGCGATACGTTGGCAGACTCGATAAAAAGTTCGCGCGGAGCAAGTTCCTGAAACATATTGCCGCATTTGTCGATATTTTTCGTATAAAGGTCGCCGCCCGGTCGTATTCCGTTTATGCCAAAAGATAAAAACAGATAACCTTCCGGATCGACAAACCACCAACGTCCATTGATAAATTCCGTGCGGAAGAAACCTGTTGATTTTACTTTTTTATTCAAATATCCTCCGTATAACGAATAATTAAAATCTTCGACTTCGTTTATAGCGGCGTCTTCCGCATCCCATTCTTTTCTCAGTTGTTCTTCCGAGTAAATTTTCCCCTCAAAATCTCCGAGTTTCCACTGCCCGAACTTGTCGATAGCGGGAATTTTTTCCAGGTATTCGTCTCCCGGGTCTTCCTTGTGTAAGGTAATGCCCCGCAACTCTATTTCAGGGTTGTTTACCGGAGCACGCATACGGATTCCGATGGAGTCCACGCCGCGCAAGGCTCCGCGTTTTCCTCCGAGGTTAATCCATCCGGTAACTCTCGGTTGGTTGGATGTTGAAGCGATGTCGTGCATGGCGGCAGGAGCTTCCCTGAAAAACCGCAAGGGGATTACTAATTTATTCCATGCCTTGGGCACATAAGAAACCAGCCGGAGTTCGTTATAGCCTTCGTCGGTGGTAAAGCCCAAATGGAAACGTTGCGGCGTAGTGGAACGAAATTCTATTGACACATAGTCGTAATCATCCCAATCCAACGGCAAGTCGGGAACGACGTCTTTAATGGCGATTTTTTTACCGGAAACTTCTTTGTTACTGTCAAATTTAAATACAACCGCGTCTTTTTTATCGGTTCGACAAGCATTCAGCAATAATACTGCAAGCATTACCGCGCAGGTAGCGATGGTTTTCATAACTTTATTACATTTTTTAAAATTAAACAAAATGGATTACTCTATCTTTTCATTATTCATTCATATTCAACTAATTTCTGTCCTCTCCCTCGCTGGCGCGGGTCTCCTGACCCGTG
>JAISXQ010000179.1 GCA_031270425.1 Prevotellaceae bacterium
GAAATGTTCCCGAACGAAAATGCCGACAAGTGGTACCGCTGCAAAGTGAACCTCGTATCGCTCGACGAAGAAAAAGACGTCGAAAAGCGGACGGCTGTCGCGATGTACGTACAGGCAAGCGATTTGAAAAGCGCCTGCGAAAGCCTGATAGAAGGTATGAAAACCACGCTTTCCGATTACGAAATCGCGGCGATTACCGAAACCGCTATTATGGATGTTTTCCTGTACGACGCGGGACGGTCGACAAAGGCGGGCGAATAAAAACCCTGCCCGGCGTAGCCTCCGGCTACTGTTTCGTGGACTTTTAAAACATCGAAGTGAAGCCGTCAATCGACAAAAGAAGAAATCAATCCTCCTTTCCCGCTACCACGATTACAATTTCGCCTTTGGGCGGATGTTGCGTAAAGTGTTCGGCAAGTTCCTGCAAAGCGCCCCGTTGTGTGTCCTCGTAAAACTTGGATATTTCGCGCGAAACGGAGGCTTTGCGTTCAGCCCCGAAATATTCCGAAAACTGCGTCAGGGTTTTTACCAAGCGGAAGGGCGATTCGTAAAAAACCATCGTCCGCGTTTCGGCGGCAAGTTGCGTCAGGCGCGTCTGCCGTCCTTTTTTCGGCGGAAGAAAACCCTCGAAACAAAAGCGGTCGTTGGGCAGCCCCGAAGCCACGAGCGCCGGAACAAAAGCCGTAGCGCCGGGGAGGCATTCCACCTCGACGGCATTTTCCACACAGTGGCGCACAATAAGAAATCCGGGGTCGGATATGGCGGGTGTTCCCGCGTCGGATATTAGGGCGATTTTTTCGCCCTGCCGTATGCGTTGCACAATGCCTTCCACCGTTTTGTGCTCGTTAAATTTGTGGTGCGAAATCATCGGCGTAGCGATGTCGTAATGTTTGAGTAGAAAAGCGCTTGTGCGGGTATCTTCCGCCAGTATCAAATCGACTTCCCGCAAGGTTCTGACGGCGCGAAAAGTCATATCTTCCAAATTACCTATCGGAGTGGGAACAACGTAGAGTTTCATGTATTTTTTTATTAGAACCAAGAGCCAAGAACCAAGAGTCAAGAATCAAGAACCAAGGCGCAAGACTTTTTATCATCCCTTTGCGTGTCTTGTACCGGTAACTGTTGGAATAGTCATGGACGTTTTATATTGTAAATTTACGATTTCAGATTGATTTCCTTCGGATATTTTTCCTATTTTTGCAAATCTTTGCGTTGTAAAAATACAACAAATTTAGTTTATAGTATTTATATCTCTTTATTTATACGAATCAGGTGTTGAAATTTTTATAAAATAACCTGTCAGGTTAACATGGTAAAACATATCAAAAACAATACGACAACATGATTTATTCCGAAAAAAACGACGTCAGGCAACAAAGGCGCGGCAGCATAGAAGTTATTTGCGGTTCCATGTTTTCGGGAAAAACCGAAGAATTGATACGCCGGCTTAAAAGGGCGAAATTTGCCAAACTGAAAGTTGAAATTTTTAAACCGTCCATCGACGCCCGCTATTCGGACGACGAAGTGGTGTCGCACGACCGCACGGCTATCCGTTCTACTCCGGTGGATTCTTCGGGCAGTATTCTGCTTATGGCGGACGATGTAGATGTGGTCGGAGTCGACGAAGCGCAGTTTTTCGACGAAGGCTTGCCCGAAGTCTGCACCCAGCTTGCGAACCGGGGCGTCCGCGTAATTATAGCCGGACTGGACATGGATTTCCGGGGGCTTCCTTTCGGGGTGATGCCCGCGCTCTGCGCCATTGCCGAAGACGTGTACAAGGTACATGCCATTTGCGTGCGTTGCGGAGCCTTGGCATACGTTTCGCACCGTCTGGTGGACAGTGAAAAACGGGTGCTGATTGGCGAAACAGCCGAATACGAACCTGTTTGCCGCGATTGTTATAATAAATTAGTCTAATTTATCATGCAGGCAAGACATAAAAGAATAGCCGTAAAAATAGGCAGTAATGTTATCGCGCGGAGCGACGGAACGCTCGATATTACCCGTATTTCAGCGCTGGTCGACCAGGTGGCGGCGTTGCACAAAAGTGGCGTCGAGGTGGTGCTTATATCGTCGGGGGCAGTAGCTTCGGGGCGTAGCGCGCTGGGTGTGAAAAAGAAAATGGACGTGGTCGATCAGCGTCAGCTTTTCTCGTCGGTAGGGCAGGCAAAGCTTATCAACCATTATTGGGACTTGTTTCGCGAACACGGCATAGCGGTAGGGCAGGTGCTTACTACGAAGGAAAATTTCAGCAGCCGCCGCCATTACCTGAACCAGCGGAACTGCATAAAAGTGATGCTCGAAAACAACGTGATTCCTGTGGTGAACGAAAACGACGCGGTTTCGGTGTCGGAGTTGATGTTTACAGACAACGACGAACTTTCGGGACTTATCGTTACCATGATGGGAATGGAAGCCTTGATTATCCTGAGCAATGTAGATGGTATTTACGATGCGCCGCCGGATATGCCCGGTGCGAAAGTGATAGAAACAGTAGAAAAAGGGCAGGATATTTCCGCTTTTATACAAAGTTCAAAATCGTCGTTCGGACGGGGCGGGATGCTTACAAAAACGAGCATCGCCCGGAAAATAGCCGACG
>JAISXQ010000181.1 GCA_031270425.1 Prevotellaceae bacterium
TCTCTCTCCAGTTGTAATTGCGGGCTAAGCCTGCTATGGTGGAATAAAGCATCAAGAAAACCGAAGTGAAAACGAAAATTGCCAGCGCGCCGAGCAGCAATATGGCTTTCATGGCGTAAATAGCCATGCCGTCGTCGCTACGCGATTTCGAGCCGTCGGTGTAGCTGGTAACCGTTTCGGTAACATACAGCGCGCCCGCGATACTTGCCAGACCGCCCGCGAACATGTTCATTATCTTGCGGATACCGCCCAGCACAGCCGCTTCGGTGCGGTGTTTCGAAATATTGTAACCGTAGGGACGTTCGGCAACGATATAAAGCGGAATAAGTATCAAAAAGAATATGAACCAGAAAAGAGCGGAGCGGCTGCTGCCTTTTTTGCTTTTGAGCCAGTCCTCGTGCTGCTTTACAGCCATTTTATGGACTTCTTTATGATCCGCTTTTTGCAGTTTGGCAATATCGTCCGTATATTCTTTTATGTTTTCTTTATAACGTTTAATGCTGCCTTGTTCCGATTTTTTACGTTCTTTATCCGTAATGGTGTCCAAACGAGCTTCCGACGCCGCAAGATTTTCCTGATAGTATTTCAGGTTTTGCTGCTTCCGTTCCAGTTCCACTGTTTTGTAAGCGACAATCGCCGAATCGCCCCAGTTTTTTACGGTTGCAAGTTCCTGTTCAGCCCGCACTACATCTTCTTTTGCGCTTTTTGAGCATTGATTCAGTACGAAAACAAAAACGATTACGCCGATAATGGTCGACCAGTTGAAGTTCCATTGGCGTTTTTTCGACCAATCGACAATGCCGCGCATTTCGGCAAGATTGTTCATAAATTCCTTGTCCGAAGGATCGTCCACAGCCGCTTCCGCCTGATTCAGCAAAATTTCCATTTCCTGAGTTTCCGGCAAGCTTGTCGGATAGAAATCGTTGTCTTCCAATTCCTTTCCTTTTCCTTTCTTTGTTTTTTTCTGTACCCGTTTCGGGACGTTTAACGCTTGCAGAAACAGCTCTTCCGCGCGCGTGTTCCTGTCGTCTCCCGTGTTAACGTCCTCTTTCGAAAACGACACGTAACCCATTTGTTTCGCTTTTTTCCCCTTGGGGGCTTTCGGCTCTTTTGATTTTGCCATAATAGTTTTTTTTAAATTGTTAGTGCTTGGTAATAATTGATTTAATGAGAAGTAATAAGTTTGTTTAAGGCTTTCAGAAACTCCTTCGGGTCGCTTGTACGGTCTTGCGAATAGCTGATTTTATCGCCCTTGTCAGTGTTCTGGTAAGCGAAAATATTACAGCTGTTTTCGGGCAGGACGATTTGAATGTCGCCGATATTCAGACAACCGTCCTCGATGGAAGCCGACGGTATTTTCGAATAATAGGCGGTTTTCTCGTCGCTTTCGCCGAGTTGTTCATCTTCTGTTTCCCAGCGGTTTTTGAATACCTTTACGCAGTCTTTTTCCAACACGGCTACAACATAATAAACGGCGTCCAATAGCGACATTCCCGAATCGTTCTCATCGTAGTAATTCAGGAAAAGGCTTTTGCCGCGCAGGTCTGCTTCGTCGATTCCGTTCCGTTTTAATTCCGTCCCGACCGGGTCGCCGTAAGGAACCCATGTGTTTGCATCGCTTAAAAAGTGGTAAATATAAGATCGGTATCCTTTGATGGTCGGGCGTTTCTCGAACATATCCAGCGCAAATTTGTAATAATCGAGATTTTCTTTGTTCGTCAGTCCTATCCGCTTGCGTTCGGCGGATATGCTGCTCATTTTCACTATGGTTACGATGAGCCAAATAATAATGGGAAGAAACAGCAGCGTTCCCCACAGGAGCGACGTCCATTCCTTTTTAATTCCTTCGTAAAGGGTTATTACTGCCTCATTTTCGGAGGGTTTGCCCCAGTGGAAGTCGGAGTTGCTGTCGTCGTATCCAATGATAATGGCGTTTGCAAAGAAATCCGCTTTCTCCTGCGCCGAGGCGATGCTGTCCTGTTTCAGTTCGGCATATTTTGCCGCGCGTTCCTGCCTGTTCAGTTTTTTTGTTTTCGCCGTTCTGTCCGCATATTCGTTTAGTTCCTGCTGTACCGTTTTATCGGGAAAAGGCTTGTAATCGGTAAACAGAACGCCTGTCAAAGCAAAAATGATAAAGATAATAAAGGTCAATACGACGTTAAGCGCCAATTTCCATATCCGTTCGAAAATGGAATATCCCGGCTTAGATATTTTTTCAGGGTAGGAAGGTTCATTGTAGAACTTGAACAACTGTTCGCGCTGTCCCCTGTCCAAGAGGGCTTTCACGTCGGATTTTTCGTCTTCCCTGAAATAAAGGTCTTTTTCGTAGGCGTAAGCAAAGGCAAACCCGTCCTGCACCGGTTCGTAGTCCGATTCGTCGATTTCAAATTCACAGTCGGGACATTCAAGCAACAAAAGGGAATTATTGTAGCGCAAGCCTTTATGCCCGCATTCGGGGCAGATAGCCGTGCGGTAATCGATGCGTTTTTTGTTGAGGGAAGGTTCTTTGCCCGGCGCGTTTTTTCCACCGCCGCCGTCTTCTTCTTCCAAACCTTGCGCCCGCTTGATTTTGCTGATGGTTTCTCCATCGCGCAAAGCGGTATATTCCGTTATTTCTTCCAAGCCGTCGGGAGCGTATTCCAGCGCCCGTTCGTATAGTTTGTCGGGCGTTTCTCCCTGTATTTTCAAGCCGTTTGCCAAATAATATTCCTGCTTTACCGCCATCAGGAGCATCAGGTATTTGCACTTGGTTTCCATACCCATGGCGGCGTTCAGATATTCCTCAATCCGCTTGACGTCTTTCGAGTCGACATCTTTAAAAGTCCGCCCGCCGATAAGCGAAAGGCTGTAATAGTAATACATATCCGCCTCGAAAGGCGACTGGTCGATAGCGTCCCTGAAATTTCGCTGCGCCAGTTCGTAGTTTTTCAAGCTCATGTACAACAAACCCATTGAATACAGGGCGTTGGCGTCCTTCGGGTTTTCCTTTGTTTTCTGCGCATAGAAACCGATCTATTGCAGGGCTGTTTCCGAGTTTATTTTTAAGGGATTACGCTGCGTTTTCAGGATGTTTTTATTGCCACAGTATTCGCAGGTAAGTGAACCGGGGGTAAGCGACGAACCGCATCCCGAACATTGAAGGATTTCTAATTGTGCCATGCTATTTACGTGTAAAAGTTTTTAATAAATCTATTTCGTTTATCGCATTGTTTACAAAATTCCGCATCGCTCTTTGGTGCAGTTCTATTTTGTCCGTATCCGCCGCTTCGGCTTCGTCAACCAGATTTTGGCATTGGTCGAGCAGGGCGTTCAATTGCGAACAAGCCGTTTCGCTGTTGAATACATTCGGCGTAAGGAATTGCAGTTTAGGTTTCAGCCTGTCCAATATGGTCTGATTATTCGACTCGGTTTTGTAAACGATACCTTTGTCCGCGCATATCTTTTCGTAGCGGTTGGCAAGCGCATTCAGTTTTTGCGCGTAGTACTGCATGGAGTATTGGCGGGTTTTTAGTTCGTCCACCGTTTCTTTGTAGTCCGAATCGGTTTTTGCCAGCAACATGGCGGCAACAAACCACAGCACGGTTAGCACGACAACGATTGATACATAGACTTTAAAAGAAAGCAAGTCCGCTAATCCGATGGAATACGCCAGCATCCATAAGGTTCCGAAGATGACATAGTAAAGCGAATGTACACCCATAATGGCGTAGAAAGGCGACGAAACGGCGTTTGTTTTTGTTTGCAGCAAAGCAAGGTAGCCGAAAAATACGGCTTCGAGCAAGAGCGCGTAAC
>JAISXQ010000189.1 GCA_031270425.1 Prevotellaceae bacterium
AATAATGTTTCAGAATTTCATCGTAAAGATAGCCTTTTTCTCCCATTACAGCGGCTCCGATTTGGCACAAGCCTACGCCATGTCCCCAGCCTGCGCCGTGAAGAAGGAATTTATCCGCCGATTTTTCGACGTAAAACGCCGAACTGTACAAATGCGATTCGGACAGTATCCGGCGGATTTCCAACTCTTTACCGATAATCATCGTGCGTTGCGTTCCGATAATTTTTAGTTCTGTCAAACGCCCCGAAACGCCGCGCCGAATGGGAATTAAATCGGTAATTGTTCCAAAATCGACGCCAGAACGCCGTTTTACGAGTTCCGACAGTTCGGCGGCGGAATACGTTAGCGACCAGCGGTAAAAATCGCGCGTTTCGCGGTCGTAATTGTTCAACGCTTGCGAGAGGATTTCTGCGTCTGTGCTGTCGCAAAACGCATTTGGTCGTTGCCTTATCCATTTAACGGCTTCTTTTTCAACGGTTAAATCGGGAAAGGCGCGGCTGTCCACAGCGTCGCGCACCGCCGTCAGATACGGATGATGCGTGTCAGCCCAGCAGCTTTCAAATTCTTCCAAAACGCCGCCGCAACATTTTGAGAAACGCGCATCGCAAATTCTGCCGTCGAAAACAAGCGCTTCGCCCCGCGTTTCGGCAATCGCCTGCTTGACGCGCTCAATATTCCCGAAAGCGCGGCTAACTCCCTGATAGCGTTGGCAATGGTCGTCGGCGCAAACATCAAAATTTGTGTGCGCGTCGGATTCATACCATTTTATCAGCCGGTCTTCGCTCTGCGTCCTGTGTTCCGTATTTTCAACGTCTTTATTCTTTGTTCTCCCGCTTTGGCGGGACAAGTCCTGTTCTTTATTCTTGCAGAGCAACCAGCTGCGCGAAATAACCGCATGAGCTTTAAGCAGTTCTATCGAAGCTGACGAACTCATTTCCGAAGCAATAACGCTTGTCAGGTAATTTTCCACCGGCAGGATGTTGATTGCCGTAACAGTTTCGTTTTCAACAATAAACTTCAACGCGCCCTCGAAACGCTGGTCTTCGCGCCGCTCCCAATGAAAATTGACGCCGATAGTTACATTTTTCAACGTGAAAGCAGCGTCAGCATCTTTCGCCTCAAACAGCAATTCGCTGTACGGCTGTTTGTTCCAACGGATTTTTCCTTCCGCGAAAGCGACTTTTTGCTCGCCGCCGACACTTTGTCCGTGCAAGACATAGTTGCCGTGCAAAACAAAACAGATTTCGCTTTGCGACATAATCCCAACGCTCACAACAGGTTCTTTCATAATGTAACTTCCTCTAAAACAGCTTTAATATCGTTTTTCGTTATTTTTTCAAAATCTTTTTCCTGCGGCAAAATAAAAACGCCGCCCAAATCCACCGAAGCGGGACTTATCAACAGATTCTCGCCGCCTTCGGCAAAAAAACACTTCGGACGATGCACCTTGCGCGGGAAAATGCAACTTGTCCACCGTCCGCCGCCGTACCACGAAACGATGTTCAGCATCGGTTCCGTTTCGCCGTCCCGCGTTTCGAGCGAAGCATAAAGCGTATTAAACTGTTCCACAACACGTTGCTTTTCGGTCGATTCGATAACAATAACGCGGCGGAGGTAATTTTCCAGTTGGTAGCACAACAGCGTTCCCTTCGATGCAATTATTTTTCGTTCAATGTGTTGCAGGTCTTTTTCCAAGGGAAGAAAAGTTTTGTTTCCTGCCTGAAAATGCAGGTGGTCGGGTGCGGAAGCGCCGCATTTGGGACCGTTGTAAAATACGACGAAATCTTCCAGCGCTTCTGCCAAATCGAGCATATCTCCGTAGCGATCGAAAATAAGTTGCCCGGTGTGGCGCAGGCTCGGAACGGTCAAATGCTGCGGAAAAATCGGAAAGGGGTTGACCAAAATTTGATAATCGCGTCCGAAAGCAATGCCGCGCTGTTCGGGCGGCAAATTTTGCGGACAGAGAAAACATCTGCGTTCCCGGATGGATTTTGCGTCGATTTTTGCCGCACTCGACACAATCCGCGCAGGATTGAACTGCACGCGGATTTCAAAATCGCCGAAGGAAAAAGTTTTAGTTTTCACTTTCGACAAGTTGGCGTAGTTCTGCCGCGCCAAATCCCACTCTTTCAACTGGCTTTCGATAAGCTGATTAATATCCTTGTTTAAGTTCCGCATTTATCTGTCTTTTGTCTTTACTCTTTTGTCTTTGCTCTTTATTCTTTGTTCTTTGTTCTTTGTTCTTTGCTCTTTACTCTTTATTCTTCCTTATTCTCGCTTCCAGCTCCCAAGTCCTGACGCGGTCTTTGTAGGTATTGTGTCCGTTCATTTTTACCACGTCGAGCGAAGCGTCGGAATTGTCGTCCCAGCGGCGGCAGAGGTACAGCACGTCGTAAATGCGCCCGATTTGGTAGTCGCGCGAAAACGCCAGCCCCAACGCATAATCTTCGCCGTAACTTGTATTCGGTACGCGGATTTGGCGCAAAAGCGGCGTGAAAAACGCTCGCGGAGCGCCCAATCCATTGATGCGCAACGCATTGTTCCGTCCGTTTTCGGGCGTCCACTCGCGGTGGTCGATAACGCCGGGCGGAAGCGGCTGCTTGTCGAAATCGGTAAGCATATACGTTCCTACTACCATGGCGCAATTTTGTTCGTAAAACGCATCGACAATTTTTTGCAGCGCGTTTTCGTCAGAATAAACGTCGTCGCTGTCCAACTGAACGGCGAATTTTCCACATTCAGGGTGAAAAACCGCTGTGTTCCAGCAACCTCCGATACCCAAATCACTGTTTTCGGGAATGATATGAATTAAACGCCCGTCAGCCGAAAATTCGCGAACGGCTTCCGTTGTGCCGTCGGTGGAATAGTTATCAACAACAATCAAATTGAATTTGAAAGTCGTTTTTTGGGCGAAAACGGAACGTATTGCGTCGGCAATCGTGCGTATGCGGTTGCGCACCGGAATAATAACAGACGCCTCATACTCAAACTCTTGACAGGTAAAATCGACTTTTGTAAATTCGGGATTCAGATACGCTCCGATTTTTTTCAGATGCTTGGTGCAGGCTTGCTCCATTTCAATTTGCACGGCGCGGTTTTTCGGGTCAACGTAATCGAACTGCTTTTCGCCGCTCCGGCGATTGTCGTGTTCTATTTCGGTATAAAGATATTCGTTGATGTGCGCCAGTCCGGCTGATTGCGATACTTTCAGGCGGAGGTCGTACAATCCGGCATGTTTGTAATCGGTATTCATTCCGGCAACCGCTTTTTGCAGTACGTCGGTTCTGTAAAGCAACACCGAGCCGAAATTGAAATCGTCGCGCAAACTGCCTTTTTGATAAGCAATGACCGGCGCGTTGGTTTTTACGCCTTCTTTTATTTGGTAATGGTCGGCGTAAACCATGCCCGCGCCGCTGTTTTCGGCAATTTGCAACATGCGTTCCAAACCGAAGTAACCAAAACTCAATTCCGACGTTTTGGCGTAAATCAGCGTGTAAGCGGTATCGGCATGCGCGGCGATGTTTTTAATTGCGGCGGTCGAGTGCAACGCATCAACGACAATAACTTTATTTACGAGTGTTGATTGAAGCAGCGAAGCGGCGGTTTTCGATGCTTCTTCGGTGTTTTGGTTTAGAATAAAACAATTGACCAGCCCGCTAAGCTCCGCAAGGTGAATTTCGGTTTTGTTTTTTAGTTGTTGCATATTATTTTTAGTTTGAATTGTTTGCTCTGCCAAGCAACACACGGACTACAAACCCGCGCGAGCGGGGAGATTTTGAGTGATTTATTTTGAAAATATTGATTCATTTGCTTGCAGTTTTGTAAATTCTATACTTCGCAGCCACAAATTTCCGGCATTTTCCTGATTATAAGATAACCTGGAAGATTTTATTTCTTTTTCCCTGTCAAAATATTTGCCTGTAATACCTTCGTATCTTTCGTTAACGAGCAATTCTGCCAATATATTTCCTGATATTTTTGCCGAACTTAATGTCCCTAAAAATCGTGCAATCAAAGGGGCTATTTTTTGCACTAATTTTTCGGCTGTATTTTTCGGTTTAGCAAGCCCCGTGTCCGCCATAAATCCGGGATTGAAAGCATTTACCGTTATTTTCCTGGCTGTTTTTGCTTTTAATTTTTTTGATAATTCATAAGCGCAATATATATTGCAAAGTTTTGTAAATGAATATCTTGTGTTATGATTTTTTTTATTGGGATAAGCATATTCAAGCGCATCGGTATAATGCAATTTTGCAATAAAAACGGGCGGGTTGTGCTGGTCGCTACTGACAAAAATAATTCTGCCGCCGTCAAAATTTTTCAGCAACAAATTTACTAACAAAAAATGCCCTAAATGCCCTGTTCCGAAAGTCATATCGAAACCGTCTTTTGTCGCATTTCCGCCACTTGAAATTGCGTTGCAAACAACGCCGTACAATGGTGGAAAATTTCGTTCAGCGTATTTTACAACAAATTCTCTTACTGACTGTAAAGAAGACAAATCAAGCGTAATTGCGTGAATATCACTGTTTTTAATTTCAGAAATAATAATTTCTACGGCTCTTTCCGATTTTTCAGCGTTTCGACTTGCGATAATTACACAGTTATCAGGGCTTTGTAAAGCAATATTTTTGGCGCACTGAAAACCCAAACCTGAATTTCCGCCTGTGATTATAAATGTTCTTTTTGTCATATTTTTTTATATCCTTTTTTGGGCGGTTGATATTTATTTTTCTGTTTCAAAAAAATATTTCCAGGCAGGCACAACTTCCCATCATCGTTTTTTTGTTCCTGATTGTAGGTTATAATCGTTTTGCGGCTTAATTTCGTTTCCTTTTCAATAGTTGAAAAGCCGTCAAATTCGCGCTTGCTGTTTTCGAGCGTGAGTTCAAAACATACCTGAATTGCCTGATATTCAAAATCTTTCTTAACTACAAAATCACATTCGCCGCTGCCGTTGGCAAAAGTAATT
>JAISXQ010000252.1 GCA_031270425.1 Prevotellaceae bacterium
AAAGAAAATCATGCGGATAATTTGTTTTCATATCCTTTTACGTTGAAAACCATCAATTCGGGGTTGGTTGTAAGTTATATTCCAATAGGAGTAATTGACGATTTACTGCCGATTACGGTAGGAGTATCCGGCATGTCCGCGACAAGAACAACCGTATCCGGTTATTCGGATTGGACGGTAAGCATAAACTGGAACGATGGAACGCACGAATTTGAAACAACTGCCGGAACCGGCATGCCTTTTCTCTATTTTACAAAGAAATCGACCGACGTTGCCCAAGTAAAAGTAACATCAGGAACAGTTACCGTCAACAACGAAATGCTCATTATCAATAAGGCAAAAAACGGAGCGAGTTTTGTTGTTTATGCACCGACCGGAAGTACCTGGATGCAAAACAGCGGTACATACACATCCACGCTCAACGGAAAAAACTATTGGTCGATGGCATTTGTTCCGCTGACAGCAAATGCCAATGTTATTGCGAACGAATACAAAAAATACGCTTATGTTTTTCCGGTTAATACAACCGCAAGCTGGGCGTATAATGAAGCTACATCCGTTGTACGAACAGATTTTACGATTCAAACAGAAGTAAAAGAGGGTAGCAATTCCAATATGTTAATTGGATTGTTGCCTCATCACTGGGCGCATTTGGCAGCTAATTCTCCTCAACCCGATAAATATTCTTACGCTTCCGCACGCGGCGAAATAAAAACCTTGGAAGGAAACAGTTTCAGCGTCGAAAATAAGTTTCACGGCATTTTACCCACATTACCCTATTTTGAAAATTACGGTTCGGGATTCAGCGCTCCGGAATTAACATCGAAAATAGCGGCGCTGGAAAACGAAATCTTATCCGACTGGACTGATTCATACAACGAAGGACAGGTTATGAACCGATTGATACAAACCGCACGAATTGCCGGCGAAATGGGAAATATTACAGCGCGAGACAAAATATTGGCAACCATAAAAGAGCGTTTGGAAGATTGGCTGAAAGCCGAAAGCGGCGAAATTGCTTTCCTGTTTTATTACAATGCCGCCTGGTCGGCTCTCTTGGGTTATCCCGCAGGGCACGGACAGGACAGCAACTTGAACGACCATCATTTTCATTGGGGCTATTTTATTCATGCGGCGGCATTTGTCGAACAATATCAGCCGGGGTGGGCTTCTCAATGGGGCGAAATGATAAATTTGCTTGTACGTGACGCCGCCGGTACCGACAGAAACGATGCGATGTTTCCATATTTACGAAATTTCAGTCCCTATGCAGGACATTCCTGGGCAAATGGCTTCGCCACTTTTCCACAAGGGAACGACCAGGAATCCACTTCGGAAAGTATGCAGTTCAACTCATCGCTGATACATTGGGGAAGTATAACCGGCAATAAAGCAATCCGCGATTTGGGAATTTATTTATATACAACCGAAAAAACCGCCGTTGACGAATATTGGTTTGATGTAAACGAACGCAATTTTCCGGCGACACAACAATATGCTTTGGTATCGCGCGTTTGGGGGAACAGTATAGACAACGGGACTTTCTGGACAAATGATATTGCGGCGTCGTACGGAATTGAGCTTTATCCGATACATGGCGGTTCATTATATTTAGGCCACAATATAGATTATGCCGCTAAACTCCGGAGCGAGATAGAAAAAAATACCGGAATATTGCAAAATCAGGCAAATGATAATCTTTGGCACGATATTATGTGGAAATTTTTATCGTTTACCGATCCGGCAAAAGCAATCGAACTGTACAATTCTTATCCAGACCGCTCGCTAAAATTCGGCGTGTCGGATGCACAAACTTACCATTGGATTCATACCATGAACAGGCTTGGAGAAGTTGATATAACGGTTACAGCCGACTATCCGGTCGCTGCCGCGTTCAACAAAAACGGGATGATGACTTACGTTGCGCATAATTATACGAACTCTTCAAAAACAGTTGCTTTTTCCAACGGTTATACGCTGGATGTACCTGCAAGACAAATGGCTTTTGGCAGCGCCGGAAATCCGCTTCCGGTAGTTTCCGTTACTTCTCCGTCCAATAACTCGAAATTCACTCCGAATGAAATTATTACAATCGAAGCTTCCGCGATAGATTACAATAACGAAACAATCCAAAAGGTTGATTTTTATGCGAATGGAAATTTGATCGGGACAGACAATTCGGATCCCTATTCCATAACATGGACTCCTTCGTCGACAGGCGTTTATTTATTGTCTGCCAAAGCAACGAATGATGCAGGTAAAGTCGGCGAGTCTAAAAATATAAGCATTTCGGTATCGGAAGACAGCTATTGTTCTCAAACCTCATCAGACGCTTCGCAAGGCAGCTTTTCGCAAGGTTATAAAGCCGAGTTTGAAACCACAGGTACAAATGTAACTATCTCGTTTGAATTGTTGGATAACGATAAAAACGACCTTATAGCTTATTTGTGGAACGAAAATCCGTTTTCCGAACAACAGATGACTAATGCCGGTGCAAAAAAATTCACGATAACTTTATACGGTCAAACAACAGGAACAAGCCTCAGTATTGCATGTAAATTTGCTTATGCCGGAGGCATGTCCGTAACGAAGTATTTTTCTTATACCGTTGGAGATAATTGCAAAGCGTCATCCGTATCGCTTCCCGATAACAAAAAATTTATTCTTTACCCCAATCCTGTGTCGGAAAAGTTGTATCTTTGCGCAAAAGATGTAATTACCGAAGTTTTATTGTACAATTCCGTTGGAAGCCTCGTAAAAACAATCAAAACACAGGCTTTAAATGCCGGAATTGATCTTAACAATATGCGAAGCGGTCACTATTTTGCCGTAATAAAATTTGAAAATGGGAATTTGGAGGTAAAAAAAATTATCATAAAATAAACAACAGAAATATGATGAAATTTAAATCAGCAGTTAACTTAGCTCTGCCGGTAATCGTACTATTGACCGGCTGTACTCAAAGAAACGCCGAAGAACAGGCAATCGAAAAACTGCTTTCGCAAATGACCTTTGAAGAAAAAATCGGGCAGATGAA
>JAISXQ010000015.1 GCA_031270425.1 Prevotellaceae bacterium
GTATGAATTTCAACAACTTTATCAACCGTTTCCGCATCCATAAGGTAAAAGAAATGATACAAAACGATACCAAACAACAATACACCATGCAGCACATCTTCCTTTCTTGCGGATTTCAAAGCCAATCGGCATTCAATAAGGCGTTTAAGCTGCAGGAGGGAGTTACACCTTCGGAATATGCAAAGTCGCTGAATACGGAAATATCAGCCGAATTATAAAAACAGTTTATTCTTACACTTCCATTCTTACTTATTTTGCATCAAAGTTACTTCCTTTGCAGTCCGAAAAAATTTAAATAAGTTATATGAATAGGAAGGATGATCTTTGGGTGTCGTTTTTTTTGAGGATTATGTTTTGTCCTCTTGTGTTTGTTTGCATATTATCTGTAAATGCACAACGAACGATTTCGCCGGCAAATTCGCAGAATTTTAGGCAGGATCGGATTTACGTGGTAAATGATGCTGCTGAAACTCCGGTATATGAGTTAGACATGAGTAACGGATTAACAAATTATAATGCAAGCACACATGAAAAGTTATTGTTTAACTTTTCCTCCGGCACCAGTCGATCGACGGTAGCTATAGGTCCCTATTACAAAGAGTCTCAGAAACATGGTGTTGGGCCTTATAATTTAGTTGGATACTTTTGGTATTGGGGAAGCATTCGGAATCTTCACCGGGTTACAACACTGTATCCTGATTCGGCAATAGTAGAAGAAGTAACTACATCTCTTGACCCGCCCGGCGGAGACGGACTTCAAATATGGTCGGGTGGCGAAGTAAATCAGTTGACCGGAGAAATTTATTTATCTTCGGCATACAATGCATATATTCAAACTAGCTTCCGATTGGGAGTTTACAATCCCTACACTAACAATATGAAAATAAGCGGGAGATTAAGACCGAAAACACCGCAAGACAGTATTTCCGGGATACCCGGTTCGGACATGGCTATTGACTCCGATGGGAATGCCTACCTTATGATGCAAGGTAGCAATACTTTAATTTATGTTGAAATAGGTGAAAATGGAGAGAACTGGAGATATTCAAAGGCTGTAACTTTTAATTCAAATGCTCCAACTCCTATATATGGAATGGCATTCTATAACGGGAAATTATACGTATTATCGACTGGCGATGATTTTTATGAACTGAATCCTTTAGAGAAGACTATAAGTCCTAAGAAAGATTTGGGAGGTAGTATTGCTCTTTTAAGTTTAAGGGATATAGCGGCCGCTCAAACCGCCATGATAATACGCGGTACAGTATATAATGATTTGAATGGCGACGGCACAATCTCCGATAATGAAAAGAATATAACGGGTTCGGGAACGCCAAGCTTGGAAGGCGACACGATCGAGATTTACGATTCGAATAAAACGTATAAAGGATTTACCACAACGAATGCTTCCGGACAATATTTCCTTGTATTGGATCAAGTAGATACCGATTATTATATTCGTTTAAAGCATCCGCGAGTAAACGGCATAAAGGCCGTACAAACATGGGCTTCTGCGGGAACGCACAGCAATCAGTTTCTCTCTGATTATACGGTAACGGCTTATTCTCACAATCCGGCAACCGGCGATAGGATTGAACTATCGGTTGATAGCGCATGCAACGGCGCTCATTCCGGCGGCGACCCCAACACGCATGTTTTGGACGACGCCATGATTTATTCTAAAATTCACGTTGGAGTCAATATCACGGGTATAGTCGATTTCGGTATTACCGCCATGTCCGATTTGGGCGACGCGCCTTATCAATCCAAATTTACAGGCGAAACAACAGGTGCAGCTGCCCCCGCCCATTTAACTCACAATAAACTGCTGTATCTGGGAAATGATGTTACTACCGATAACTCTACCGGTACAACAGTCCCGGAAGCCGACACCGATATTGACGATGGTGTGTGGGTGGTATTGAATGGAAAAAACATAGCGCTTCCCGATACTGTTTTGGAAGCGGGCATAAGTTATACGATTAAAGTAAAAACATCCGGCCCGTTGCGTACAAGCGGTTATTTGAATGTATTTTCCAGTTGTAACGCAACGGGAACAATTTCCACTTCGAGTTTCACTACAAGATTAGGAACTGCCGATTTACAATCTTCTCTTACGAACGATACCATCACATTTACCTATACGGTTCCTGCCGGTATTCCGCAAGGTATGAACACAAGCTATATGCGTTTCCGTTTTAGTAATGTACCGGGCTTGAACGCAACGGGAAATCCCGATCCGGCTGCATCCGCTAACTATTGGGCGCTCTACGGCGAAGTGGAAGATTACAAAGTCTATTTGAGGAGGCAGATAGAGCTTCCCCCTGCGCTGACGATTACATGGCCTACGGCTACTCAATTGACTTATGGAGAGTCATTAGGTCAAGCCGGTCGTACAGGAGGGTCGGTTACCGGAGGAACTACAGCACAGAGAAATGGAAATTTTATGTTCAAAAACAAGGATATTTATCCAACGGTTGCTAACAGTAATAATACCTCTTATACTTATCTTTTTGTTCCTGCCGATCAAAATACTTACAGACCGATAGAAAAACCGGGAGGAATGACTGTAACCGTAAAGCCGAAAAGCATCAGCGTAGATATAGCCACCGTATCCAATAAGTTTTTCGACAATAACACCCCGGCTTATGTTCGGAATGTTACGTTTACGGGCTTGGTCTTTAACGACAAACTGGTAAAAGGTACCGATTATACGGCTACCGGTGCATTTAGCAGTCCGGCGATAGAAACCGGAAAAAGCGTGAACGTAACCGTTCAATTGCAAACTACACCTTTGGCAGCCAATTACACATTAACGTCTAATTCGACTACCGCTACCGCCAGCATCTTGAATGCTCCTGCCGGTAACGGTGTGGTTATCGGAATCGACGACGATTCGCATTTAAGTTACACTATTTTATATTTGGCATCGAAAACGAAAGGTCTCCGTTTGCCCCGCTTGACTTCAAATGCCCGCAATGCCTTGAATTTGAATGTTTCGGAAGCAGCGACAGCCGCTTCCGCCAAAGGTTTGCTGATCTTTAATACCGACAGTAAAAAACTGCAATATTGGAACGGCGAACAATGGAACGAAATAGACGGTTCAATTATTACATGGACGGCGGGAACCGCTTTGCCGAAAACACCCGCCGAGGTAGTCATCGGATCGACGGCCGATAATACGGATTGGTTTGCCTTGTTAAAGATAGAATCTACCGGCCGGGGCATTCGTTTGCCGCGAGTGAAAAGCGATGTGGCCAATGCCTTGGCGACCGACTCTTCCCGAGAAGGATTATTGATTTTCAATTCGGATAACAATCAAATACAATACTGGAATGGCGACAATTGGATAGCCTTGGCCGGCTCGCAGGTAAGCGCCTCCTCTACCGGATCGCGACCGAATGTTAAAGGCCTTACTATCGGCGACATCAACGATCCTCCTTTCCATTCCGAACTGGCATTTGTCGAATCGACTGTCGAAAAAGCGATTCAATTGCCGTGCTTAACGGTTGCCGCCCGCAACAATCTACTTACAGGCGCCGGTACGTCGGAATTGGCCGCAGCCGCAGGATTGATCATCTTCAACTGCGATACTAAAAAACTGGAATTGTTCGACGGCACCAATTGGATAACGATATAAAAAGACGACAACTTCTAACAGAAGACGGAATGGTAAGTTTCTTTTTTAGCATTCTATAAATACTTTCTTCATCGATAAAAAAGAAGCTATTGTGAAACAGTTTCTTTTTCTTACCGCTCCGTCTTCTTTTTATTGGATTAATTCTTTTCTTGAGGATTCGCAGAAGGGCTAAGCTTGCGGATAATCATTTAAATTTTCACCAAGCTAAATTTTTCGTGTGAAATCTGTATAAAATAAATGGTGTTTCGTTAAGGTCGTCGTATAAAACACGGTTTCCCAATCGGCAGAGGCATACTTGCCTGCATCGTATAGATAACGGCTCAGTTGCAAAACCCTGTGTTAAGTAGAAGCAACAGACCGCAGGTCTGAATAAGACCCTAAACAGACGCCCAACACCCCAAAAGACAGCAACTTAACTTTTTCGCCTTACAAAAAATCCCCTGAAAATCCCCACTTTATTCCAAATAATTGGCATTGCCCGAATAAAATATATTATCGTTCAATGCAAAAATTCATTACCATGCTTGGGTATGTTGCCGTTGTTTTCAAATCGTCGCCCAGAATATCAGCAATGATTTCACCACCCTGTTAGTCGCATCAAACGTTTTGACAAAAGAATTGCCATCGGCCTGTCGCGATAATGCGGTTTGCAGTTCGTCGATATGTTTAAGGAAATTATAACCGGTAGCCGCGCCATCTTCCAAAAACTCCTGTAACATCCGGTCGCTTTCATGATTGAGATCGGGAATCCCGGCCGCATATCTCCCAATGGCGCCTTTGGTAAGCGGATTCATCACATTTTTTACAAAATTGCCGGCAAATACCGGCCCCTCTTTGGCCGGAAGCGTTATGCTTGCCAACAGAAAGTCGCGGGTAAAGTTCGATATGGCAAATTCGGGATTGTACTGTGTGTATATGCCAGAGAAATAACCGATTGTTTTCCGGGACACCTCCTCAATCGCCTGGGCTTTCACCCCGCG
>JAISXQ010000082.1 GCA_031270425.1 Prevotellaceae bacterium
TGAGTATATCAACATCCAATAATTATCCGTTTAATATCATTCAATTTATTCAACGCTTCGACCGGCGTAAGATTGTTTACATCCAAATTCTTGATTTCATCGCGTATTTGTTCCAGCACAGGGTCGTCCAATTGGAAGAAGCTAAGTTGCAATCCTTCGCGCTGCCGGGCAATGTCGGCAACCGGTTTTGCAATGCCCGACTGGCGGTTGTCGGTTTCGAGTTGCGTTAATATCTTTTCGGCGCGTTTAACGATGCTTTGGGGCATTCCCGCCATTTTTGCCACGTGAATACCAAAGCTGTGCGCACTTCCGCCGCGTTCCAATTTGCGCAGGAAAATAATCTTTTTGTCAATTTCCTTTACCGATACGTTATAATTTTTAATGCGGTTAAAAGATTTTTCCATTTCGTTCAACTCGTGGTAGTGGGTAGCAAAAAGTGTTTTTGCTTTAAAAGCCGGATGTTCGTGGATGTATTCCACAATTGCCCAGGCGATGGAAATGCCGTCGTAAGTGCTTGTTCCGCGACCTAATTCATCAAAAAGAATCAAACTCCGGTTCGACAGGTTGTTCAAAATACTTGCCGCTTCGTTCATCTCCACCATAAAGGTCGATTCGCCCATCGAAATATTATCGCTTGCCCCTACCCTCGTGAAAATCTTATCCACCACGCCGATTTTCGCGCTCTCGGCAGGCACGAAACAGCCGATTTGAGCCATCAACGTTATCAAAGCCGTTTGCCTCAAAAGCGCCGATTTACCCGACATATTCGGACCGGTAATAATGATAATCTGTTGCTTTTCGCTGTCTAAATACACATCGTTAGCAATATACGGTTCGCCTACGGGCAACTGCTTTTCGATAACCGGATGGCGACCTTGCTTAATATCAATAATATCACTGTCGTTCACTTCGGGACGCACGTAGTTGTTTTCGCCCGAAACTTTGGTGAAGGAAAGCAAACAATCCACTTGCGCAATCAGGTTCGAGTTCAACTGGATAGCCGGAATATAATCCGAAAGACCAACAACCAAATCGTTGAAAAGCCGCGTTTCTATCGCCAGAATTTTCTCCTCGGCTCCCAGTATTTTTTCTTCGTATTCCTTCAACTCTTGCGTAATATAGCGTTCGGCTCCTACAAGCGTCTGTTTCCGTATCCAATTTTCGGGAACTTTGTCCTTATGCGTATTGCGGACTTCGATATAGTAGCCGAAAACACTGTTAAAATTTATTTTCAAACTTGGTATTCCGGTCGTTTCGCTCTCGCGCTCCTGTATTCGCAGCAAATGCTTTTTTCCTGAATGCTGCAAATTCCGCAATTCGTCGAGTTCATCGTTAATTCCAGCACGGATAACGCCGCCGCGGTTGACCATCGCCGGAGGATCGCTTTCTATTTCGCGATGGATTTTTTCAGAAATATGAGCGCAGGCGTTCAGCTGGTCGGCTATTTTTCTCAATGCCGGATTATCGCTTCCGGCGCAGGCTTGCTTAACCGGTTCTATCGCTTTCAACGCCGTTTTCAGTTGTACGACCTCGCGCGGATTGATACGCCCGACGGCAACTTTTGAAATAATGCGTTCCAAATCGCCGATAAGCGCGATGTTTTGATGCAAAAGCGTTCGCAATTCGGGGTTTTTGAAAAAATATTCCACCACGCCCAAGCGTTCCTCAATCGGATGCACATCTTTCAAAGGAAAAGCCGCCCAGCGCCGCATCAACCGCGCTCCCATCGGACTGATTGTCCGGTCGATAATATCCACCAGCGTGCGTCCGCCTTCGTTCATCGAGCCGTAAAGTTCCAGGCTGCGCACCGTAAAACGGTCGAGCCACACGTAATGGTCTTCCTCGATGCGCGAAAGCTGCGTAATATGTCTCGTTTGCTGATGACGGGTAATATCCAAGTAATGCAAAATGGCTCCCGCGGCAACCACGGCATTGGGCAGGTTATCCATGCCGAAGCCTTTCAGGTTGACAGTTTCAAATTGCTTTACCAAACGCTCGCGAGCCGAATCAGGCGTGAAAGCCCAATCGTCCAAGGCGTAGGTAAACTGTTTTGTTCCGAACAGCGTTTCAAATTCCTTCCGTTTCGTGCGGTCGAACAGCACTTCTTTCGGAGCAAAACTGCTTAAAAGCTTATCAATGTATTCCGCCGTGCCTTCGCCCGCCAGAAATTCGCCGGTGGATATATCCAAGAACGAAGCCCCGATACGGTTCTTGTTGATATAAACGCTTGCTAAAAAATTATTTTCCTTAAAGTTGTAGGTCGTATCGTTGTACGAAACGCCGGGCGTAACCAGTTCGGTAACACCGCGTTTTACGATTTTTTTCGCGAATTTCGGGTCTTCCAGCTGGTCGCAAATGGCAACCCGCAAACCGGCACGCACCAACTTGGGCAAATACGTATCGAGCGCATGATGCGGAAATCCGGCAAGTTCCACGGTTTTCGCCGAGCCGTTTGCGCGTTTCGTCAGCGTAATACCCAGCACATCGGAGGCAAGAATAGCATCGTCCGAAAAGGTTTCGTAAAAGTCGCCGCAACGAAACAACAATACCGCGTCGGGATATTGCGCCTTAATATCGTTGTATTGCTTCATCAGCGGGGTTTCTACTACATCTTTTGCCATAAAATTTCGCGTTGCGGATTCTTTTTGAGGAGAGCAAAGTTACGGGATTTTTCGTGAAAATAAAATCATTCGGAATAAAAAGACAGGTTAATAACTAAAAATAAGACAACTCGTCGTCCGAAACTGTCTTATTCTTTTTGCGGTCATATTTCTTTTTCGACTCTGCTATTTTTCCGTAACGAACCGGCTTTCCGTGCGCCCGGATTTCTTCTTCGCGGTTTGCTTTACGGACAATTTTTACAAGTTGAATAACCGCCGGCTGTTTTTTTGATTTTTTCTTTTTCACAGAAACTTACTTATTTTGAAACCTTTAAATTAAAGGAAATACATATTGTTGAATTATTCGCCATTCCCATACTGATGCAAAAATAACAATAAATCAAACCTTAAAACTCAATTCCCGTTTTCCGTCTTCCCTTTCCTCAATAGTCACATTTACCGTAAAGTCGGGCAGGAGCGGGGCAATATTTTCGGGCCA
>JAISXQ010000141.1 GCA_031270425.1 Prevotellaceae bacterium
TTTTCGGCGATTTGCTTTTGCGTAAGATTTTTATTCAGTCTCATTTGCTTTATTTGCGAACCAAACAGTTTCAGTATCGCAGCATCGCTCATAGAGTATTTAAAGCCGCTTTTTTCATACATAAATGCCGTTTTTTGTATTTAATGCCGTAAAAATACTTCTTTATTTTCATGCGTACAAATTGTTTCGGATATTTTTGTTCACACTTCTACCCTTTTAAACAAATATTTCTTCACAAAATACATTAAAAGTCTGTAAATATGCCGTTTATAAAACGAAAATTCTCCGCAGTACTGTACATATTCGCCTCTAACCCCGTTTTTGAACAGAAAAACGCTTTGTTTTGAGTGGGTCGAAGGACAAAGTTTTTCCATATCAAAGGTCTGGAAGTCTTTTTCTTTCAAATGCTTGAACAAATTATCGTAAATAAAAAATGTAACGCCGTTGTCGTCCCGATTGTCGATATTTCTTGCGGCATACAGCAAACCGGCATGTGTGCGGCGCTTGTGAAAAATCAGCATTGCCAAAACATCCGCGCTTTCATTTTTCACGAGTGCCAGCGAAAAATTGCCGGATTGCAGCAAACCTCTTGTTTGCGCATAATTTAATCTGTGAGCGAAACCCTTTTGTGCGGTAAACTTATTGTAAAAATCTGTTGCAAAAAGTATTTCTTTTTCGGAAGGCGTTTCAATCACTTCAAATTTCATTGAAAATTTTGCCGCCTTTTTCAGGTTGCGCCGCCAATTTTCGTTGTAGTGAATTTCATTTTGCAAATTAATCCAATTGGACAAGGCTGACGAAAACATCCCCACCGGACGCAAATACCCTGCTTCCCTGACGCCTATTTCATAAAGCGCATTATACGGAAGCATGGAGTTTATCTCAATTATATCAAAATCTGTTTGCGAAATTTCGCGGTAGAAATCGCGTATTTTTTTACTGTCAATCTCCTTTTCGTTGAAAAAACACTCGCCTTCGATTTGCAGCATTTTTAATCCAAACTTCCGTATTATATAGCCCATACAAGCCATTGACGGTTTTTCCGCATTATCAACAAAAAACATAAAACGGTTTTCGTCGTTTGAACTGTACGCCCGCCAGCCCTCGCTTTGTGTAAACGGAACAAAGGCAAAATCTTGCGTCGTGTGAAAAAAAGTATTTTTATCAACTATTTCCATTTCTTATTTTCTTTAAAAGCGAGAAAACTTTTGAATACGATTTTTCGATGTTGAAATACGGCATTTGTTTCGCACTCAAATATTGATTGAACAACGCAACGCCTTCTATAATACTTCCCTCAAAATCATAGTTTTGCGTTTTATCCTGCAAAAATTTTAGTGTTTCCCAATCCATAAAAACAGAAACATTATTTGAATGTTCGTCAATTTTTCGTGCAGTAATCAATTTATAACCGCTATGTGTGTCCCAAATAAAAAACATTGCAGACAATAAATTCTCTTTTTTATCGCGCACAGCAATAATTTTCCCCTGTTTCCTTTCTGTTGCTTCTTCATAAATTGAATTAAAAAGTTGTTCGGAATAACTTATTTTTTCTTTCTTCTCTTGCAGCGAATTTTTATGAAATTGATAAAATTCATTGGGTGACAAATTAAAATCAACCGAATATTCGTTTACGCTTTTTCGTATTCGCTGTTTATAACGAGGGTGAAAATTATTAAACACAACGTCAATATCATCAATATTTTTCAAAATATAAGTATATCTTGTCATTTGCTTGAAACCCTTCCAATAAAACGGCTGCCAATTTGTAAAAGAATAATGAAAATTTTGCGAATAAAAATCAATTTTCAGACTGTCGAGCTGCGCAATCAGGTTGTCCATCACCTTTTTTTCAAACGAATAACGTTTGTACAATTTGCAATCGGGCGGATAATCAATCCAGAAGCCGTTGTACTGAGTTAGCTGCGGCTGAACGATAACTTTAAAGCCCCATTTTTCGAGCAAATGATAGGGCATCACGCCGAGAATCTTACCGTTTTCTTCGCAAAAAAGCACGTCCCATACCTTGTTTTCGGGCGTACACACCGCATCCATCCACCACGCCTGCATAAAAAGAGGTATATCGCTCCTTTCTTCACAAAATTTTTTGTAGCGTTCCTTATTATACTGATGTTTCATGCTTTTTTATTTTCTCTAAAACCGAAAAAATCTTTTTTACAACAACCAAAGATAACACTTCTATCATATTTATTCAAACATCAATCAAAATTTCAGCGCTCAAAACTCAGTTTTCAATTTTGAGAGCTGATTTTTTTATTCAAAAATAAAAATGTAACTTTGAGTCCCGCTAAAAATAAAAAAAACCGCATTTCCGTTTTTATATCATATACAGCAAGGTTATTCTGAATTTAATGGACAAAAAAAGAACGGAATCTTTTTAAATAAATTATGGCAAAAGAACAAAATAATTCAAATGTAGGCGTATTCTACAACGCCGTTACGCAAGGTACAAAAATTACCGGAAGAATTGAAGCCGAAGGGGACTTTCGCGTTGACGGAGAAGTTGAAGGAGATATTATTTGCAATGGAAAAGTGCTTATCGGGCAAAGCGCTTTACTGAACGGAAACATTACCTGCACAAATGCCGAAATCAGCGGAACGGTCAAGGGGACGCTTACGATTTCCGAATTGCTCTCGCTGCAATCGACCTCCGTAGTAAAAGGCGAAATAATAACCAAAACTCTTCTAATTCAACCTAACGCGGTTTTCAACGGTACTTGCTCCATAAAAACGGCAAGCGACAAACAGTAAGCGGTAACTATTTCGTTTAAAACTCATGTTATATAAAGCATTCAGGGTAGAAGAAATTGACGGAAAGTTTGAACACAGCATTCAAACGCTTTCCACCGACGATTTACCCGCGGGAGACGTGCTTATCAAAGTGCATTATTCCTCTCTGAACTACAAAGATGCGCTTTCCGCAACAGGAAATAAAGGCGTAACGAAGCGTTATCCGCATACTCCGGGCGTCGATGCCGCCGGCGTTATCGAATCTTCTTCCGATCCAACATTCCGCGCCGGCGACAAGGTGATTGTTACCGGATACGATTTGGGAATGGATACCGACGGCGGTTTCGGGCAGTACATCCGCGTTCCGGCGGCGTGGGTCGTAGCGCTTCCCGACGGACTGACGCTGAAAGAAGCGATGATTATCGGAACGGCAGGATTTACATCGGGCGCGTCCATTATGCGCTTGGCGGAACTGGTAAAACCTTCGGACGGAAAGGTGATTGTTTCGGGCGCGACAGGCGGCGTTGGCTCCGTAGCTCTTGCCATATTGTCGAAATTGGGCTATCAAACCGTAGCCGTTTCGGGCAAAGAGGCGGAGTTCGATTTCCTCAAAAAGCTGGGAGCTTCGGAGATTATCTCCCGCAACGAATTTCTTGCTTTGGACAAAAAACCGATTCTGTCGGCTCGATATGCCGGAGGCGTCGATACGGCAGGCGGCGTTATTTTAGAAAATATCATAAAAACAGTAAAGCCTTTGGGCGCGGTAAGCACCTGCGGAAGCGTATCGGGAACCAGCCTGAACGTATCGGTATTTCCCTTTATTTTACGGGGAATTTCGCTGATTGGAATTTCCGCCCAAAACTACCCGATGAATCTGCGCCGGGAGCTTTGGCAAAAACTGGCGGGCGCATGGAAGCCCGACTGCCTGATGGATTTATATTCGGAAATAACATTGGACGAGTTATCCGGCTGTATTCAAGCTATTTTGCAAGGCAAGATAAAAGGGCGTGTGATAGTAAAATTGAGTCCTGAGTTTGGAAATTAGAAACCTCTGCTCGACGCAGGCTCCGTGCCAACGCCATCAAATTAAGGAGAACAATACTGTATGGAAAAACTTACGCTGATAAAAGTCGGTGGTAAAATCGTCGAAGAAACGGACAGTTTAACAAAACTGTTAGACGATTTCTCGAAAATACCGGGGCACAAAGTCCTTGTGCATGGCGGCGGTCGTTCGGCGACCGCTATTGCTCAAAAATTAGGCGTCGAGAGCAAGATGCACAACGGTCGCCGCATAACCGACGTTGAAATGCTGAAAGTCGTTACTATGGTGTACGGCGGATTGGTCAACAAACAAATTGTAGCCGGTTTGCAAGCCTTGAACGTAAACGCGCTCGGGCTTACGGGAGCCGACATAAATTACATGCGCTCCGAAAAGCGTCCGGTAAAAGAGGTCGATTATGGTTTTGTGGGCGACGTAAAAGAAGTTGACGCCGGTCTGCTTGCCGATTTGATAAAAAGGGGAATTGTTCCGGTATTGGCGCCGCTTACGCACGACAAAAAAGGAAATTTGCTCAACACGAACGCCGACGCCATAGCCGGAGAAGCCGCCAAAGCATTGGCACAACATTTTGAGGTAACACTTATTTTTTGCTTTGAGAAAAAAGGCGTTCTGTCGAACGAGAAGGACGACGACAGCGTGATTCCGCTTATTACGCCGGACTTGTTCGACCGCTATGTCTCCGACGGCACAGTACAGGGCGGCATGATTCCCAAATTGGAAAACGCATTTGAAGCCCTTCGTGTCGGCGTAAAGGAAGCGTTTATTACCCGCGCCGGTGAACTGGGGAAGGAAAACGGCACGCGGCTTATTTTATAAAAATACGCTAAGTAACACGACAAAAAAATTGTTTTTTTATAGTATAAACCACAATAGGGCACAATAGTTTAGTGTAATTTTCAAAAAAAACTTTAAAAGAAATCTATTGTGTCCTATTG
>JAISXQ010000166.1 GCA_031270425.1 Prevotellaceae bacterium
TACTAAACGAAGCGAAGATTTATCCGTTGAAATACTGTTTTTAACTTTTCCAAAATAATTTATCCACGAATTACACGAATTTACACGAAAATAATATTGACTACGCCGAACGCTTTTTCGTGTAAATTCGTGTAATTGGCTACGCCGAACGTTGTTTCGTGGACTTTTGATATAGTTCCGTGGAACGTAAGAACCCTGCAACGTTGCATTGTCCTGTCCCCCTTCAGGGGTTAGGGGTCGTCTCTTAGGGGTTAGGGGTCGTTTGCCGCGCTTCCTATCTGAATACGATAGCCGTAATCACATCGCTTCCCACATGATTGTTCAGTGCATTTTTGATTTCTTCGCGCGACATAAACAAGTCCTGCCTCAACGCCGAAGACGTTATCTGGACGTAAAGCGTCCGGTTTTTTATGTTCAAGCCCGAAGTATATTGCATGATGCTTTTCCCCAGCACCACAGACCATGCGTCAATAAGCCGGCGTTCGTACAAAGGTTTATCCAGCCCTTGCTGTTTCAACACCTGCCGGATAACATCAGCTAATAATTCGGTATTCTTTTTTCGCATGGTTTGAATAATTGAAATATTTTAAAATTCAGATTAGAATTTGAAGTTTCAGAAAAATTTTGAAATCTGAAACTTGAAACTTGAAATCTCTTCTATCTCAATTTTAGTTCTTGCCCCGCTTGTGCGCCTGCGCTGTAAGGCATTTCGTTCAATTTGTAAAGCGATTCCAGCCTGACTCCGTAATATTGCGCAATAGAATACATCGACTCTCCGGTCTGAACCGTATGCGTATGGTGTTTCTTTGCGGCTTTTTTCTTTTTCGGACGGACGTAAACCCAGTCGCCGGCTTTCAACTGCGCGGAAGTATTCACATCGTTGTAGGAACGTATGCGTTTTTCCGACAGCTTAAACTCATCGGCAATGCTTCCGTAGGTATCTCCTGCGACGGCAAGGACGCAGCGGATATTGTTATTGTAATATACGTTGTGTTTTGCTTCGGCGTCCACGTATCCCATAACAAACTTTTCGTACGAAGGCTCTTTTTGCTGTCGTTGCTGCTTTTGTTCTTTTTGCCGTTTTTGATCCGTTTCTTTTTTCCTGTCCGTTTTTTTCAGGTCGTATTGGTGCAAGTCGTAAGTATCTATAATCGAAATCAGTTTAAAAGCGTAAGCGGGGTCGGTCGCATACCCGGCTTTTTTCAATCCGTGCGCCCATCCTTCGTAATCGCTTGGTTTCAACTTAAATAGCGCTGCGTAGCGAGGACGGGCGATAAGGAACTGCGAATGGTCTTCGTAGGAATCGAGCGCGTGTTTGTACTTGCGGAAACATTCGTTCTTCGCATCGTCGTCGCGGTATTCGGTTGCTCCTGTCCAGTTATGACACTTTATACCGAAATGGTTGTTGGCGTTCACAGCCAAGTAGCTTGCCCCTGCGTTGGATTCGAGCAAGCCCTGAGCCAGTATAATGCTCGAAGGGATACCGTACTCGCTCTGTTGACGCTGAGCTACGGAATGGTATTTTTGAATGTAGTCGTTGTAAGCCTTGTTTTTCGACTGAGAATAAGAAAGTGTAAACGAAAGGACAAATGCGGAAATCAGCAAAACTTTTGGGTACATATTTCTGTTTTTAATGAAATCAAACTTATTTCCTACAAAAATAAGACGATTAAAATGAAATAAACACACGAAACAGATATTTTTTTTATCTTTGTTGAAAAGTTTCTTTATATATGGGGAAATTACAAATTTTGAAACCTGAAACTTAAAACCTGAAACTTGAAATTTTAAGACCCAAAACAGATTGCCATGCAAAAAAGAGTGATAGAAACACGAGTAAGCGTTTATTCCTTCGACGAGCTTCCGACCGGATGCCAACAGTTGATAAACGCAGCTAAGGAACAAGTGTCGAACGCTTATGCCCCGTATTCCGGTTTTCATGTGGGAGCTGCCGTGCTGCTCGAAAACGGAGAAATATTTGCAGGAAACAATCAGGAAAATTCGGCGTATCCTTCGTCTCTTTGCGCTGAACGTGTCGCCATGTTCTACGCCAATGCCCGGCGACCGGATGTTCCGGCGTCGGCAATAGCTATTGCGGCGTTCGCGAAAGGGCGGTTTGTGGACGAACCTGTTACGCCTTGCGGCTCGTGCAGGCAGGTCTTGCTCGAAACGGAAATCCGGTTTAACCGGAATATAAAAGTGCTGCTCTATGGCGAAAAGGAAATTTATATGATCGACAGCATAAAAGATCTGTTGCCGCTTTCTTTCGGGAAAAGCAATTTAAAATAAAGAAAAGTTATTTGCGCGTTGCGCGTTATTCGGCTTCGCCGTTATTGAAGTTATTTGCGCTTCGCGCATAACAAAGAACGTGAAACAAATAACGCCGCAGGCAAATAACGCGAAGCAAAATAACGCGCGAAGCGCAAATAACGCGAAGCAAATATTTTGAAACTTAAAATTATTTACGGTATGAAGAAAGAAAAAATAGCCATCGAATATCCTCTCCGTTCAGCGTCGATAACTGTGCTTTGGA
>JAISXQ010000173.1 GCA_031270425.1 Prevotellaceae bacterium
CTATTGTTAAGTTAACTATGTTGTAGCTGAATTATTTTTCAATTGCTTGATATGTAACAGACAAAGACTATAAACTATAAACTATAAACTGTAAACTATGTGTCAGGTTTTTAGTTGTTTTTTGTCATGTACTAAGAGTTTAAAGTTTAAAGTTTAAGGTAGTTCAATCTTTACGAAACCGGACGCCAAATCCCATATATCCTGCCGTTCCCCGGCATTGTAGAGCAGCAGCGGACAGGTTTCGGTGTCCAAAGCCAAACCTTCAAAAACATGAAGGACATGATATACAAAGTCTTCCGGCGTTTGAAAACCGTAGGTGTTTATCAGCTGGATTTTCCCGTTTTTCAAGGCGATTACGTCCATTTTATGTTCCCGCAGGCAAACGTGAAGCGCCTGCTTTTTCGATGTTTGCAGCCTTTCGTTCAAAAAATAATGCAAATGATGCTCAATGCTTATTCCGCCAAAATATTCCAACGCCTTTTTTATTTTTTGAGGCAGGGAAAACAGGGCGGTCATTTCCCATCTATCCGATCTGTTGAATAAAACGACGGAATCTTTTGCCGCTTCGCGCTGAAAATAAAACAAATCGGCAGCCTTGTCCGCTTGGAACACGGCGTTGGGTACAAAGGAATAAGCATCGGATTCGTACAACGCCAGGACGCTGTCGTACTGCTTCTGCATCGCGCTTTCTCCTGCCAGCATTCGGATAAGATCTTCGGTCGCCAGTTCAGGAAAATATGCAGGAAGGCTGTTTGAAGAAACAAGGTTTTTGTCCTTGCCGCAAACTTCAAACCGCAGTTCCGCCGCGCAAAAGCGAATAATCAATTTATTCTGTTGTCCTGTTCCGGGCATTTTTTACAATTTTTTCTTAGTACATGACAAAAAATACAAAAACCACAATAGGCACAATAGGACACAATAGTTTATGTGATTGGTTTTTTCTCAAAGAAACGTTGAAAAAGTCTATTGTGTCCTATTGTGCCTATTGTGGTTAGAAAGATTATCTTTTTTTGTCATGTACTTAGCAATTTTTTTATGCACTGCAAATGTAAAAAAGAAATTCTACACACGAAAGCCAATCGATTAGTTTCATCGCTATTTCGTCATTTTTGACAAAGATTTTTGTTCTTTTTTCGCGTTTTGTATTTATCTTTGCACAAGCAACATTACTTTTTTATATAAATCACAACTAATGGCGCTTTCATCATCCATATCCACACGCGAATTGTACAAAAGGCTGCTCGCTACGCACGGACAACTGCTTAGCGCCGTCGAATGGAAAGCGTTGAAAGCGCTTATCCAGACGAAGCGCGAAAGCGTCCTCGCAAAAGGAGCTTCCTATTCGCTTGACGACCGCATACAGGTTGCGGGGATAGCGCTCGACGAAATGGGACTTGGCAAAGCCGCCGCTTTAAGCGTGCTGTTGCAGGATTTTTTCGATAAGGAAGAACTTTTACTGAAAGATGTAGAAAAAACCTTCAACGTCAGCCTGCAAGGTATTATGCAGGGTCTTTCGCGCGTGAACGAGCTTTACCGCCGCCACGCCTCAATAGAAACCGACAATTTTCGGCAATTGCTGCTTACGCTTGCCGAAGACGTGCGCGTGATACTGATTATCGTTGCCGAACGCCTGTACATGATGCGGACATTAGACCGCTATCCCGAAGAAACGATTCAAAACGTGGCTCGCGAAAGTTCCTTCCTTTATGCGCCCTTAGCCCACCGCATGGGACTTTACGCCATAAAAACGGAGCTGGAAGATTTATCGCTGAAATACACCAACCGCGATATTTACAAGGAAATAGCGAAGAAGTTGAACGAAACAAAACGTTCGCGCGACAAATATATTGCCGATTTTATCGACCCGCTGAAAGAAAAGCTGGAAGAAACCGGCTACCATTTTGATATTAAGGGACGGACGAAATCCATTCATTCTATTTATTCAAAAATAAAAAAGCAGAATACGCCTTTTGAAAATATTTACGATTTATTTGCTATCCGTATTATTCTCGATACGCCCAAAGAAAAGGAAAAAGCGGTTTGCTGGCAGGCTTATTCGATTGTAGCCGACATGTATCAACCCAATCCGAAACGCCTGCGCGACTGGCTTTCGATACCGAAATCGAACGGTTACGAAAGCCTGCATACCACCGTGTTGGGACCGCAGGGGAAATGGGTGGAAGTACAAATACGCACCGTGCGAATGGACGAAGTAGCCGAAAAAGGCTTGGCGGCGCACTGGAAATACAAGGGCATCAAAAGCGAATCGGGCATGGACGAATGGCTGAAAAGCATCCGCGAAATCCTCGAAAATCCCGACTTGAACGCCGTCGATTTTATGGACGAGTTCAAACTCAATCTTTACAACAAGGAAGTATTCGTATTTACCCCCAACGGCGACTTGCATAAATTGCCCAAAGGGGCTACGCTGCTCGATTTTGCCTTTTCGATACACAGCGGATTGGGCAGTAAGTGCGTAGGCGGCAAAATAAACGGAAAGAATGCGCCTATCAAATACGTCCTCAACAACGGCGACCAGGTGGAAGTGCTGACCTCGCCCACGCAAAAGCCCAACGCCTCGTGGCTGAACATTGTTTCGACCTCGAAGGCGAAAAATAAAATACGGCAAGCGATAAAGGAAATCGAGTTTAAAGACGCCGAAATAGGGCGGGAAATGATATTGCGCCGTTTTAAGAACTGGAAAATAGAATTGGACGACGGGCGTATTTCGCGCATTGCCAAAAAGAAAGGCTACAAAACGGTAAGCGATTTCTATCAGGAAATAGCCAGCGAAAAACTCGACATGCACACCTTGCGCGACGAGTACATAGAATTGATGCGCCGCGACCTGTCGAACGACCAGACGGAAACGCGCAGCGCGGAATCCTTTACGCCCATCGCCGCCGAGCAGGAAATCTCCCCGAACGAAGACGTGCTCGTTATCGCGCAGGACTTGAAAAACGTTGATTTCAAACTGTCGAAATGCTGTAATCCTATTTACGGCGATCCTGTTTTCGGTTTCGTATCGGTAAGCGGCGGGATAAAGATACACCGCACGGACTGCCCCAACGCGCCGCAGATGATAGCCAAATTCGGCTACCGCATCGTAAAAGCGCAATGGTCGGGCAAATCCGCCGGTTCGCAGTACCCGATTACGCTACATATTGTAGGACACGACGACATCGGCATCGTTACAAATATTTCTTCGCTTATCAACAAAGAAAAAAACGTCGCGCTACGTTCCATTTCCATCGACGCTAACGCCGGACTGTTCGAGGGCAACCTTACCATCATGGTAAACGATACGAAAGAACTCGAAAGCATCATAAAAAAGATAAAACTGATAAAAGGAGTAAAAAGCGTAAGGAGATAGAAGCAAGAGCCAAGAATCAAGAACCAAGACTTTTGGAATACAGTTTTACCCTTGTGAGCCATAAACACCCCAACGTTCATATCGAAGATATGGACGGCTATGTGTTCTTTTCTAAACAAAAAAATGTGATGTAACTATAAACCAACTATAAACTATAAACTGTAAACTGAATTTAAACTATTGTTTTCTATGTGTTTATGTTTGAAAAAATAGTTGTTGTCATGTACTTAAATAAAAAATATATGTTTTCAGGAATTATTGAAGAAGCCGCCGAAGTAATTGCTTTGGCGAAAGAGCAGGAAAACCTGCACGTAACAATAGCCTGTTCCTTTGTGGACGAGCTGACGATTGACCAGAGCGTGGCGCACAACGGCGTTTGCCTCACCGTAGTATCCAAAACGGACAAAAGCTACACCGTAACCGCTATAAAAGAAACGCTCGACCGTTCTAATTTAGGCTTGCTCGAAACAGGAAGCAAGGTAAATCTGGAACGCAGCATGCGCCTCAACGGACGTTTGGACGGGCATATCGTACAGGGACACGTCGATCATACGGCGGTTTGTACCGGAGTGCGCGACGCAGGCGGAAGCAAATACTTCCGTTTTGAATACGTTTTCGACAGGGAAATGGCAAAACGCGGCTATTTTACGGTGGACAAAGGTTCGGTAACGGTAAACGGAGTCAGCCTCACGGTATGCAACCCCACGGAAAACAGCTTTGAAGTAGCTATCATACCTTATACCTACGAATTTACAAATTTTCATCAAATTGAAGCCGACTCGACGGTAAATATCGAGTTCGACATTATCGGGAAATACGTCAGCCGGTTGCAGTCTTTATTGTAACAACCTCGCCACTATTTTTTGAATGGAAACTTTATCGCCGTTTTGTATTGCAACAACATACATTCCTTGCCGGCATACCGAAAAGGAATAAGCGCCGGCAACCGTTTCGGGCAACAGTTTTTTACCATAAACATCAAATACAAATAGTTACGAACCCCATTCAATATGGTTGATTTGTAACAATTCCAAGGCTGTTTTACCTGCGTTGTTTTGTGTTGTGCCCGCGCACAACCCCCGCCCCCCCACCCCTCTAAAAACAGTTGAATTTTTTATTTTATTTGCGTTGCCACGCCGGTTATTTTTCATAACGCCTCAAAAAAAACTTAACCTTTTTCGTGTAAATTTGTGTAATTCGTGGACTTTTGAGACAGCATCCGCGTGATTTTTCACAATTTATAGTATGTAAAATAAACAAAACTTCCCCCTCCCCACAACATTTTTGCTTGCTTTTGCAACATTTTTTACAGCCGAACATACCCCAACCCTATACCTTTGCCCTCATAAATTTTAAATTTTTTATCAATGAAAAACAGTTTAATAATCATTTTTTTGTTTGCGGCAAATATGATTTTTGCGCAGACAAACGCGGTTTCGGGAAATGTTACGGCAGACGGCGAACCAATTCCCGGAGTGAGCATCCTTGAAAAAGGAACAACCAACGGTACGATTTCCGACATTGATGGAAATTTCAAAATCGAACTGATAAAATCGCCTTCGGTTTTGGTCTTTTCGATGATTGGAATGTTGGCGCAGGAAAAAACGGTATCGGCAGGCGACAATGTTAATGTAGCATTGGAGGAAG
>JAISXQ010000185.1 GCA_031270425.1 Prevotellaceae bacterium
TAATAGCCATTTTTTCGGGTTGAAATGGAGATAATCCTTTTGCAATTTCATCGGCATTTACAAATTCTTTGCAGTTCAGTATTTCCGGCAAAATTGTATATGACGCAGTCGTTTTCCCTGCCCCATTACATCCGGCTATTACATATAAATCCTTTCTCATGAAACAAAGGTAGTGAATATTTTGGAAAACTGTGAATAAAACGGAACGATAGCAAAAGTGCGGCGTCCGTCGAGAGGCTTTCCCACTCTCCCACTCCCCCTCGTCTCCCGACGAGAGGTTTATGGTTTTATGTTTGTAACATAGTATTATCGTTAAAAAACGACCGACCAAATTAAAAATAACTGCAAAGAGCAAAAGATTCGCAACGAAGTTTTATAAAACAGCCTTTGCGTTTCTTCTTTTCTTTGTGGTTTTAATAAAAATTTTAACAGCGATGTTTGTCGATTGACGGCTTCACTCGAAGCAAAGCCGTCAATTCTCAAAACATTTTTTATAAATCATTGATTGTTAAATAATTATTATTTCTAAGGATTTTAAACTGTTTTACAACAATCCGCTTAATCAGCGTCGTCTGTGTTCCATCAAACAACTTCTTAGCTTTTTTTATTAATATTGCTTGTACGATACCCTGTAATTATTTGTATTTTTGCACTTCGGTTCTGGAAAATTAACGCTTTTCGGCATAAGATGGAACTTTACAGCGTATTTCTTAAACATCCGGTTGTTTGTACCGACAGCCGCAACTGTCCGCCCGCTTCCCTTTTTTTTGCGCTGAAAGGCGCGAATTTCAACGGGAACGCCTATGCTTGCCAAGCTTTGGAGAAGGGTTGCGCCTGCGCCGTAGTGGACGAGGCGGAATATGCCCGCGACGAACGCTATATCCTTGTGGACGACGCGCTGAAAGCGTTGCAGGATTTGGCTTCGCGCCACAGAAAGCAATTGGGAACGACGCTTATAGGCATTACCGGAACAAACGGAAAAACAACGACAAAAGAATTGATAGCAACCGTATTGAGCCGCAAATACCGGACGCTTTATACCGGAGGAAACCTGAACAACCACATCGGCGTACCGCTTACCTTGTTGAAACTGACGGCGGAACACGAAATCGGCGTTATTGAGATGGGAGCCAGCCACGCGGGCGAAATACGGGAACTTGCCAACATCGTTTCGCCGGATTACGGCATTATAACCAATGTAGGAAAAGCACATTTGGAAGGCTTCGGCTCTTTTGAAGGCGTTATGCAGGCAAAATCGGAACTTTACGATTTTATAGCGCAAAACGGGGGAAAGATTTTTATCAACGCCGGCAACGATTACCTGGCGGCAATGGCGCGGAAATCGGGAATTGTGCCGGATAAGTGGATAAAATATGGAAAATCGTCCGGTAACGATCTGTTTGTGCAAGGCGATACGCTGAATAATCTGCCCGTTTTGGAAATGAAATGCCGGACAAAAGGAGAGAGTTTCGAGATTAAAACGAATTTAACCGGAGTTTACAATGCCGAAAATGTTTTGGCAACTGTTGCCACAGGACATTTTTTTGGAGTTTCGGACAGAGAAATTGCAGCGGGGATAGAGCATTACGAACCGAAAAACAACCGTTCCCAGTTGTTGAAAACGAAACGCAACACCCTGATTGTGGACGCTTATAACGCCAATCCGAACAGCATGAGCGAAGCAATCCGTAATTTTGCGCAACTAAAATCGGACAACAAGGTCTTGATTTTGGGCGATATGCTCGAACTTGGCGCCGAAAGCCAAAAAGAACATCAAAACATCGTCGGATTACTTCAATCGACCGGTTTTACCAATGTTTTACTGGTCGGACGGCAATTCAAATCGGCGGAACACAACTTTTATGCGTTCGACGATGTTGCAAGCCTGAACGAATATTTGCAGCGTAATCCGGTTTGCGACGCTTGGGCGCTGATAAAAGGTTCGCGGGGAATCATGCTGGAAAAAACAATAGAATTTTTGTAGTTGGGAAGCCTTATAAAGATGAATAAGAAAAATATAATCATTCTCGTAGCCGTTCTTATTATTTTGGCTTTGCTTGCCGTTGTTCTCTATTTTGCGCGGGACAACAAGCAAAAAGACCAGGAAATGAAAGAGCTGGTCGATATGATGAACTTTGAAAAAGAACAGCTTGAGAACGAATTTGTCGATTTGACCAACGAATTCGGCGGTTATGTCTCGAACCTGAAAAACGACTCCCTGATCAAGTTGCTCGACAGCGAAAAACTGAAAGTTCAACAATTGTTGGAGGAACTGCGCATTACCAAAGCAACAAACGCACGCCGCATCAGCGAGTTGAAAAAAGAACTTGAAAGCGTCCGCAAAGTGATGGTTCATTACGTACATCAGATCGATTCGCTTAACGTGCTCAACCAGCGCCTGACTACTGAAAATGTTGAAGTGCGCCGGAAATACCAGGCGGCAAGCGAAACGGTGGAACAACTGTCGAAAGAAAAGGAAACGCTGCACGAAGTAGTTTCCCGCGCTTCCATAATGGAAATCAGCAATTTCAGCGTCGAAACATTGAATAAAAAAGACCGGAAAACGAGCCGCTTGTCGCAAATAGCAACGCTGCAATTCAATTTCGCAATAGCTAAAAACGTAACAGTGCAACCCGGAAAAAAAATCGTATATTTGCGGATTACACGCCCCGACTATGTTGTTTTGACGAAAGGAACGGAACATGTTTTTCCTTTTGAAGATAAAAACATCGCCTATTCGGCAAAAAAGGAAATAGAATACGAAAACGAAACAGTGCAGGACGCTATTTATTGGAAAGTGGAGGAAATATTGCCCGCAGGTTTGTACCGCGCGGATTTCTTCCTCGACGGAAACCGGACAGGCAGTTTTGCCTTTGAATTGAAAAAATAATATTTAGAACAAAGAACAAAGAGCAAAGAACAAAGACAATTAGAATAAAAAGTAAAAAAACCAACAATATGATAAAGAAAGCAATATTTTTTATTTCGCTGTTTGCCGCAGTTGTTTTTATGCCATCCTGCGAACGAAACGATTATCAGGAGTGGAAAATGATAAACGAACAGTGGCTGGCGCAATGGCAGGAAGAAATTAAAACGTATAACGACACGACCCAGGGAAACAAATATATAACCACCGAAAGCGGGTTGATATACAAAATAATAGACGAAGGAGATGAAAATCAGCGCCTCCCCATCGAATACAGCAGTATTAAGGTAACTTATACCGGACAATTTATTGACGGAAGCGCTTTCGACAGTCTGAGCGATCCCAGTTGGTTAAGTATGACAAGCGTTGTGCAGGGATGGGTCGAAGGATTGAAGAAACTCCACACCGGAGGAATTATCGACTTGTATATCCCCTATACATTGGGCTACGGCGAAGATGGCTCCGGATCCATTCCTCCTTATTCCATATTGATTTTTAATATACATTTGTACGGTTCCAGATACTAAAAAATGGCATTATGAGACGGATATTGCTTTTAGCATTAGCTGTTTTTTCCGTTTCGGCTTACGCTTCTGAATATACGGTCAAAACAATTCCCAATCCGAAAATAGCGGATGCAGATACTTATGTGTCCAATCCGGATGGAATTTTAAAGCTCTCAACGCTTCATCAAATCAACACATTGCTTGATTCGCTTGAAGCGCAAACCGGAATTGAAGTAGCGGTTGTAGCGGTAAATTCGATAGGTTCCGAACAGCTCCGCTTATTTGCAACCGATTTATTTAAGCATTGGGGCGTAGGTAAAAAAGGGAAAGACAACGGGCTGCTTGTTTTACTTGTAATGGATCAGCGCGATATTACTTTTGAAACCGGCTACGGGCTTGAAGGCATTTTACCCGACGCCATTTGCACGCGGATACAAACGCAGGCGATGTTGCCCGAATTTAAAAAAGGCGATTACGACGCCGGAATGCTCGCTGGGATAAAACGGATAGTGTCCATTGTAAAAGATGAGCCGCAAACAGCGACAACTACTGCCGATAGAGGCTGGAAAGAACTGCTTCCGTTTACAGCCGCCGCTTATGTCCTGATTGCGTTGCTTAGCTTTTTATGGGTAAATCAAGCCGTTGCCAAAGCGAAAAAAGACAAGCGGTTTACAAGCAACATAGCACGCTATTCATCGTTAAAAAGAGAAACGTCGTCCATAACCCTTCTTGTTTCGATATTAGCCGTATTCGGTGGCGCGGTTACAGCGTTTATGCTCGCGAGCGGATTTATTTTTCTTTTTTCTATTTTCGCTCCGCTTACTGTTGTTCCGGCTTATCTGTACGCGAAAGCGAATATGTTCCGCATCCGCCGGAAACCTGTCGTTTGCGATGCCTGCGGCGGACAGATGTACATTCTGTCCGAGAAAGAAGAAGACCGCTACCTGTCGCTGGCTCAACAATTTGAAGAACAGCTTCACGCCGTTGACTACGATGTTTTTGTATGTGATAGCTGCAAGAACGAAAGCATTTTTTCCTTGGATAAAGGAAGTTCCTATTATCCTTGTCCCAGTTGCGGAACGAAAGCTTTCCGGATCGACAGTAAAAAAATTACCGTTCCGCCTACTTATATCAGCGCCGGCACGGAGCGTATTACCTATAAATGTGAATTTTGCGACTACGATGAGCATAAAAACAACAAAATACCTCGCCTGACCCACGCGGCGGTTGTCGGAACCGGAGGCGGATTTTCGAGCGGCGCAGGAGGTTTTGGCGGAATGCCGCGAAGCGGAAGTTTTGGCGGCGGGCGTTCGGGCGGCGGCGGTGCAAGCAGCCGGTGGTAACAAGTAAATTAACAAATAAATAAAAAAACTCTATTTTTAATCATTATCATTATGAAAAAGAACACGATTGTTATTGTAATTATTCTAACCTTAGTTGTTATAGTTGTGTTATGGGGTGTAGGCGTTTATAATAAGTTCGTTCGTCTGGACGAAGGTGTCAGCGGACAGTGGGCGAACGTCGAAAACCAGTACCAACGCCGCGCCGATTTGATTCCCAACCTTGTAGCCACGGTAAAAGGATACGCGGCGCACGAAAGCGAAACATTGGAAGGCGTTGTTTCCGCCCGTGCAAAAGCGACTCAGGTTACTGTGGGTGCGGAAAACCTCACACCCGAAAAATTACAGGAGTTTCAAGCGGTGCAGGGGGAACTGTCGTCGGCGCTCGGACGCTTGTTGATGATTACCGAAAATTATCCCGACTTGAAAGCCAATCAGAACTTTATCGAATTGCAGGCGCAACTGGAAGGAAGCGAGAACCGTATTTCGACGGAACGTACCCGTTTCAACGACGCGGCTAAAAGTTACAATACGCAGATACGCCGCTTTCCGGCTTCGGTGGTAGCCAACATCGGCGGTTTTGAACGCAAGCCTTACTTTGAAGCCGAAAAAGGAAGCAGTGTGGCTCCGAAAGTTGAATTTTAATATGTAAACTGAAAAATGAATAGCGAATATATCCCTGCTCCCGACCGCTACGAAAAATCTGCAGGTTATAATTTCTGCGGAAAAAGCGGGTTGCAACTGCCCCGTCTTTCGCTCGGTCTGTGGCATAATTTCGGCGATGTGGACGACAAACAGGAAGCGGTAAAAATGCTTCGTTATGCTTTCGATAAGGGAATTACGCATTTCGATCTGGCGAATAATTACGGAACGCCTTTCGGCAGCGCCGAATCGAATTTCGGGAAAATAGTGAAACAGGATTTTTCGTCGCACCGCGATGAGTTGATTATAAGTTCCAAAGCCGGACATCTGATGTGGAAGGGTCCTTATGGCGACGGCGGCTCGCGCAAGTACCTGATGGCGAGCATCGACCAAAGCCTGAAACGGATGCAGTTGGATTATGTGGATATTTTTTATTCGCACCGTTACGATTCGGATACGCCTCTCGAAGAAACTGTGAACGCTCTTTCCGATATGGTAAAGCAGGGCAAAGCCTTGTATGTGGGAATTTCTAAATATCCTGAAAAAGAAGCGTGGAAAGCTTACGATTTACTGGCTGCCAACGGAACGCCCTGCCTTGTTTACCAAGGAAGATACAGTATGTTTTCGAGGGAAATCGAAACGGAAGTTTTGCCCTTGACGAAAGAAAAAGGCATTGGTTTTATCGGCTTTTCGCCTTTGGCGCAAGGCTTGCTGAGCGATAAGTATCTCGATGGAATACCCGCCAACTCGCGGGCGGCGCAGAGCTACGGATTTTTGCAGAAAAGCCAGATTACCCCCGAAATCATCAATAAAATAACGTGTTTGAACGCTATTGCCGCAGGCAGGAATCAGACATTGACACAAATGGCGTTGGCGTGGTGTCTGCGTATTCCGCAGATTAGTTCGGTGATTATCGGCGCGAGTTCGGTAAAACAGTTGGGAGATAATATCAAGTCTCTTGAAAATCTTTCTTTTACGGAAGACGAATTAAAGCAAATTGACGGGATTCTGTAAAACCATGATTCAAAAAAGCCTGAAATATATTTTTT
>JAISXQ010000241.1 GCA_031270425.1 Prevotellaceae bacterium
GGGGCGATTGCGATATAAATGTATATATTTCAAGCGATTACATAAACAAAGTAAGTTTGTCGGGAAGTGTCGATTGTTATTTTAATAAGTATGAAACGGAAACATTGCGTATAAAAACATCCGGGAGCAGCGACGTCGAGGGAAGTATTTACGCCGGTAATATAACTATCGAATCAAGCGGAAGTTCCGATTATTCGCTGTGGGTAGATTGTAACGTATTGGAAACGAAAAGTTCGGGAAGCAGTGATTTTGAACTCAGGGGTTATGCCGGAGAACACACGGTTAATTTGTCGGGCAGTTCCGAAATAGAGGCTTTCGGACTTGAAACAAAACGTATGAAACTCAACGCAAGCGGAAGTTTTTCCTGCGAGGCGTGGGTCGCCGAAAAGATGGATGTTTCCCTGTCGGGAAGCGGCGTGTTGCGCTATAAAGGCTATCCTGTAATCTCGCAGAAAGTTTCGGGAGCTTGCCGGATTTATAATTCCAACTAATTTTTATTCTTAATCTTCGTCTTTTATTTCTTCGTATTCCACGTATTCGCCTTCCGACTTGTCGAAGATTTTTTGTTTATCCTGATTGTCCGCGTCGAACAGGGTTTCACGCTCTTCCTGCCGCGTCCGCTTATTCCCAAAGCCGAATATCGAACGTAGCAGACCCAAAGCAAATATCCCGACAATGAGCATTGCCATGAAGAAGAAAAGTATGATCGAAAGGAGAAATCCCATAATTCAGTTTAGAGTTTAGAGTTTAAAGTTTAGAGTTTAAAGTCTAAGGTTCAGGGTTTTAAAATACTTTTTCCGCCACCCGTTTTACGCTTTGCGTCGCCATCATGCTGTAAAAATGAATGCTCGGCACGCCTTGCGCTGTCAGGTCGAGCGCCTGTTGCGTACACCATTCTACGCCAACTTCCACAGCTTCGGCGTCTGTTTTGCACTTCGCCAACTCGCCGGCAAAAGCTTCGGGTATGTCGGTGTGGAAAATTTTAGGTAAAACGGTCAACTGGTCTTTCAGCGTAATGGGTTTTAAGCCGGGGACAATGGGTACGGTAATGCCTGTTTCGCGGCATTTTTTTACGAAATCGTAATATTTTTGATTATCGAAAAACATCTGCGTTACCAGGTATCCGGCTCCGGCGTCCGCTTTTTTCTTTGCCCACATCAAATCGGATTGCAGATTGGGCGCTTCTTCGTGTTTTTCAGGATAGCAAGCCATGCCGTAGGAAAAAGGGCGGGGCGGAGTTTTCATTTTATCGCCGTTTAAGAAAACAGCGTCGTTAAAACGGTTTATTTGTTGCTGCAATTCAGTGGCATTGCTGTATCCGGTGGGGACGAAAGCCTTATCGTGTCGCGCCTTGTCGCCCCGCAGCAAGAGCAAGTCGGTAATGCCCAGGAATTGAAGGTCGATAAGCACATATTCCGTTTCTTCCGGCGTAAATCCGCTGCACAGGATATGCGGTACAACCGTTATGTCATATTTGTTTTGTATCGCCGCCGCGATAGCTACCGTACCGGGGCGATGCCTTTCGGCAAGCCGTTCGAACATTCCGTTTGCTGTTTCGCGGTAAACGAATTCGCTTCTGTGGGTTGTAATATTGATGTATTTCGGATCAAACTCCCGTAAGGCGTCGATAGTACGAAAAACCGAATCCATGCCGTTTCCCTTTAAGGGCGGCAGTAATTCGAATGAAAACACAGTCGATTTTGCGGATTTTATTTTTTCTACAACACTCATAATTTCTCAGTATTTCAAAAATTGGCAGTGTTTTAAAAAGTATGCTATTATAAGTATTTGGCAATTAGGCAGGAAGTAATATTTTTATTGATGCAGATAAAAATAACTCTCTATTGCCCGAATTGACAAAGCGCAAAGATAAAGAAAAATGCTAAGAAACCGTATAGTAATACGCAAAATTGCTGCTACTTGAATCTGCGATCTCCTTTTTTATGAAACGCGCTGTGCTGCGTTTCCTGTTTTTTTCTTACCTTTGCGCCTCGAAAAGATTGTGTTGCATGCAGAAAATACGAAACATCGCCATCATAGCCCATGTTGACCATGGGAAAACCACATTAGTAGATAAAATGCTTCTTGCCGGACACCTGTTTCGCGAAAACGAACACGCCGGCGAACTTATAATGGATAACAACGACCTCGAACGCGAACGGGGCATTACCATCCTGGCAAAAAACGTATCCATCGACTACAACGGATACAAAATTAACATTATCGACACTCCGGGACACGCCGATTTCGGCGGCGAAGTGGAGCGCGTACTTAATATGGCGGACGGCGTGCTGCTGCTGGTCGATGCTTTTGAAGGACCGATGCCGCAAACGCGCTTCGTTTTGCAAAAAGCCCTGCAAATGGGCTTGAAACCCATTGTCGTTATCAACAAGGTGGACAAACCCAACTGCCGCCCCGACGAAGTGAACGAAGCCGTTTTCGACCTGATGTACAACCTGGACGCCGCCGAAGAACAGTTGGATTTTCCTACGGTTTACGGCTCGGCAAAACAGAATTGGATGTCGGAAGAACTTCCTCCGAAAAACAGCGAAGGGATTTTCATTCCTCCTTCGGGAAGCCAGGGAGCAAATATCCTCCCGCTTCTTGACGCCATAATCACGTACATTCCCGCTCCCGAATATCTGGAAGGAACGCCCCAAATGTTGATAACTTCGCTGGATTATTCACCTTACGTCGGGCGTATCGCCGTTGGACGGGTACATCGCGGCGTATTGCGCGAAGGCATGGACGTAAGCCTTGTTAAGCGCGACGGGCGGGTAATCAAATCGCGGATAAAAGAACTGCACACCTTTACCGGACTGGGACGCACGCGCAGCGCCGAAGTCAAATCGGGGGATATTTGCGCTTTGGTCGGCGTCGAAGGCTTCGAAATCGGGGATTCCATTGCCGACCTCAACAATCCCGAAGCGTTGAAGCCCATCGCTATCGACGAACCGACCATGAGCATGGTATTTACCATCAACGATTCGCCCTTTTTCGGGAAGGAAGGAAAATACGTTACTTCGCGCCACATACACGAACGCCTGATAAAGGAACTGGATAAGAACCTGGCGTTGCGTGTCGAAAAAAATATCGATTCGGATATTTGGAGCGTGTACGGACGGGGCGTACTGCACTTGTCGGTGCTTATCGAAACCATGCGCCGCGAAGGTTACGAATTGCAAGCAGGTCAGCCGCAGGTGATTTTCAAGGAAATAGACGGCGTACGCTGTGAGCCGGTCGAGCAACTGACCATTAACCTGCCGGAAGAATGTTCGGGAAAGGTAATCGAAATGGTTGCCGTACGCAAAGGAGAAATGCTCGGCATGGAAATTGTCAACGACCGCGTGCAGCTGGAATTCCTGATTCCTTCGCGCGGCATTATCGGGCTGAGGAATAACGTGCTTACCATTTCCGCCGGCGAAGCCATTATGTCGCACCGCTTTTTCGAATATCAACCCTACAAAGGCGAGATAGAAAAACGGAACAACGGTTCGATAATCGCCATGGAAACAGGTACGGCTTATGCCTATGCCTTGGATAAATTGCAGGACAGGGGACGTTTTTTTATTCATCCGCAGGACGAAATATATGCCGGTCAGGTGGTAGGCGAAAATTCAAAAGAAGGCGATATGACCGTAAACGTAACCAAGTCGAAAAAGCTGACGAACATGCGCGCTTCGGGAGCCGACGATAAGGCGAAATTAGCGCCGCCCGTTATTTTCAGTCTGGAAGAAGCCCTGGAATATATCAAGGAAGACGAATATGTGGAAATAACGCCGTCGAAAATTCGTTTACGCAAGATTTACTTAGACGAAAACGACCGGAAACGGATGGCGAAAAAGTAGAAAAATTTTCGTATTTTTGCCGCGTAAGTATGAGACAAAAATTAATCTCAAACACGTACTTACTAAGTTGGCACAACAGCTGTCTTATTACGGAGAAAAAACTCGATGAATCACAGCGACAAGGAAATAATCACACAACTAAAACGGGGAGAGGAAAAAGCTTACCGTTATTTGTTTGACGCGCATTATCCTTTGTTGTGCCGTATTGCCGCCGAATTTTTGAAAGATGACTTTCTGGCTGAAACGATAGTCGGCGATGTTATTTTCCACTTGTGGGAAAAGCGGGATACGATAGAAATCCATATTTCCATACGGGCTTATTTAGTGCGCGCCGTGCGCAACCGCTGCATCAACTACCTTCAACAGGAATATGTACGGAAGGAAACCTCCCTGTCTTCCGTTGCCGGACTGTTGGACTCGGATACCGGTTTTGCCGTTTCGGACAGCTACCCTCCGGCAATGTTGTTAGAAAAAGAACTGGAAGAAAAAATCAGTGAATCCATTGAATCCCTGCCCGAAGAATGTCGCGCCGTATTTAAAATGAGCCGCTTCGAGGATATGACTTATCAGGAAATAGCCGAAAAACGCGCTATATCGGTCAATACGGTAAAATACCATATCAAAAATGCGTTGGCTAAATTAAGCGCCGATTTAGGAAAGTACCTGACGTTGCTATTAATTTTCATTACTTAACCCCCTGATTGGCTTACGCCGAACGTTGTTTCCCCCAAGGGGGACTTTCATGTCTTCCAAAGAGATAAGAATTAACGTTTTAGAGAGTTGGGAGATTTTTCACAGGGAGCAGTTGGTAAAAGATTTATATATTTTTTGAAAAATAGTTGCATTTTTCACTACCCACGCCACACCATTTAATTGTCATATAAATAGACGCGAAATAAAATGAATAAAAATGCGAATCCAAACAAGATAGATGAATTAATCGCCGGTTATTTTTCGCAGGGATTGAGCGGGCAAGAATTGAACGAACTGCGCGAATGGCTGGCGGCTTCCGGTGAAAACAAGGAATATTTTCGCCAAATGCAGGAAGTTTGGTTTTCGTCTATTGGCGCGGACAATGCGTTTCGTTGCGATAAAGAACGTGCATTTCAACGTTTCCTGGCAAGGACGGCAATCGCTTCCGAAACAACAGAGACCGCCAAACCGCGTTTCAGACTGTATTTTTCACGCGTTGCCGCAGCGGCGGCAGTGTTGCTTGTTTTTTCGGGCGTCAGCTATTGGATGGGCGCAAACCGGATAAAAGAATCGTTGGTTGCTGGAGTGTCGGTAGAAGCTCCGCGAGGCTCGCGTACCAAGCTGTACCTGCCAGATGGAACATTAGTCTGGCTGAATGCGGGTTCTACGATTACTTACACTCAGGATTTCGGCGTTAAAAACAGAAACATCACATTTGAAGGGGAAGCCTATTTTGAAGTAACAAAAAACGAGCGGAACCCCTTTGTTGTAAAAACGCCGGATTTGTCGGTGCACGTATTGGGAACCAAATTCAATTTCCGGAATTATGCCGATGAAGACGAAGCCTGCGTAACGCTGTTGGAAGGGAAAGTGAATGTGTTTGGCAATTTGGATGAGAAAAAAGAATATCTCTTAAATCCCGACCAGCAGGTAGTGTATGATAAGGAAGCCGCGAAAGCGAGAATAACTTCCGTAAAAGCGCAAAACGCTTCGGCATGGACGGAAGGCGTTATTTTCTTCGACGAAGAACGCTTGCCCGACATCGTAAGGGAATTGGAGCGTTTGTATAATGTGAATATTGAATTAACGGACAGGCAGTTACACAACTATCGTTTTTACGGAAACTTTATCCGCACGGAGCAAACCATTCAAGAAGTATTGGATGTATTTGTTTCAACCGGCAAACTGGATTACCGGATTAACGGAAAAGAAATCCGCTTGTTTAGCAAATAATTTCAAGTTTCAAGATTGTTTCCTTAGAAATTTTTAAATTAACATAACACCAATCAAAACACAACTTATTATGAAAACACAAACATGAGCATTACGCGATTTTCGTTTTGGAAAACAGAAAAAATCGAGAAATGCGCTACACCACACTTCCCGATTCGCACTTTTCCAAAAACATCTGTTGAGAGACTTTCCTGAAAAACGAAGCAAAGATAATAAGTTCTTCTCTATTCAGGAATTAAATTAAGTTCCATTTAATTTAATATCAATTTATTTATGACAAAAAATTTAAAGGTCATTTTTTTGACCCTGACTTTCTATTGCCTTTGCAGTCCGTTGTTTTCACAAAACATAACATTGAATGTCAACAATATAACGGTAAAAGACGCGATAGAATCATTAAAAGAAAAACGTGATTATTCGTTTGTCTTTGAGGTCGGCGATTTGAATACAAGGAAGCGCGTTTCCGTCTCCGCGACCAACCTGCCGGTAGAAAATGTAATAAAACAGATTTTAGCGGGACAAAACGTAAACTACCGCGTTGTCGGCAAAACAATTGTCATTACGAAAGAAGAGCAAGCTCCTGTTGAACAAGTCCGTAAAGTTGAGGGCATTGTTTCTTCTCCTAACGGCGAACTTGTTATCGGCGCTACGGTTGCTGTAAAAAATTCCTCAAATGCTACCATGACAGACG